>NZ_JAQCNJ010000002.1 GCF_028275055.1 Haloplanus sp. | reverse complement strand
CTCGACGTTGTCGACGATGTTCTCGACACGGCCATCGATCGGGAGGAGGAGTTGGAGTGTGCGTTCGAAGACGTGACCGTCGACGTCCCGTTGCGGATGGAGGCCAACGCCGAGTTCGCCCGGTGGCATCTCGACGGCACCGTTCGGGTCCACGTCGACGGGATGCGTGGCCCCCTCGCCGAGTGGCTCCGCTGGTGGTCCACACAGCTCTCCTGACCGCTCTAGACGAGACGTTTTGACGCCCGCCCGCGACCGGTACGGTTGCGGCGACCGTTCGCGTGGCCGAAGCCGATTCCGGGGCGGTTCGCCGGCGACCCGACCGCCGACCGGTCCTCGCGTCGAGCAACAGAACGTCTCTACTCCGACAGACGGCGACGGCCGACGTGCAAGGGGTCGTACGTCGCGGCGGCCGGCGTCACCACGCCTCCCCCCTGAGCCTGACCGTCGGTCTCACCACCCCGCAAACTTGTCACGGCGATAGACGTCGATCTCGTGGACCGTCGAGTGATCCTGCGTGGCCGCGAAGCCGATGGCGTCGGCGATCTCCTCGGGGTCGCTCACCTCGCCCGGTTCGAACCGCTCGGTGAATGGGTCGCCGTCGTCGCCGCCAAACTCCGTCCGTACCTCGGTCGGGTTGACGACGGTGACGCCGATACCGTCCGGCCCGGCCTGTGCCTCGACGCTGTGGGCGAACCCTCGGACCCACCACTTCGTCGCGGCGTACACCGGGTTGCCGGGACGGGGGTACTGCCCCGCGAAACTCCCGACGAAGATCAGGTTGCCCGACGACGCACCCAGATGCGGGAGTGCAGCCCGCGTCGCGTAAAAAGCGCCGTCGACGTTCGTCTCCATCATCGCTCGGTAGTCCTCGGTCGAGAGGTCGGCCACGTCGCCGCCCCGACCCAAGCCTGCGTTGTTGACGAGAACGTCAAGGCTGCCGAACTCCTCAACGGCCGTCTCGATCAACGCGTCGACGGCCGCCTCGTCGCGAACGTCGGTCGGAACGACGAGGGGTTCTTTCCCATGTTCGTTCTCGATGTCGGCCGCGACGGCGTTGAGTCGGTCCTCGCTGCGCGCGGCGAGAACGACACGCGCCCCCTCGCTCGCGAACTCGCGGGCGGTCGCCTCACCGATGCCGGAACTCGCACCCGTGACGACGGTCGAACTGCCTTCGAGACTCATGTTCGTCCGTCCCGTCTATCCGGAGCCTCTTCATTCTCCACACCTCCCGGCCCGAGATAGTTGCGTTTAAATATGGGCACTCCTTTCGACGAAACGTAATCGGCGTGCGGTGCGTCGGCGCGCTCCGGTGGTGTAGTCCGGCCAATCATATTGCCCTCTCACGGCAATGACCAGGGTTCGAATCCCTGCCGGAGCATCGCAGCGAGCGAGTTTTTCGAGCGAGAAGCGCACGAAGGGATTCGAGCAAGCGAGTCGCAGCGACCGTGGTTCGTCCCTGCCGGAGCAGTTCCGTACCCACTCACCTGGGAGCCACCGGAAACGCGTCCGCCCGGACCCTGAGGTTCATTACCGTGGCCACCACGGTGCCGGGTATGGACGACACGAACCCACGGACAGACCCCGGGACCACGGGGGCCGTGTGATGGACTATCTCGCCCGCACGGTCGACGGCCGACCGCTCGCCGGCGACGACGAGGGGTTCGTCCCCCTCCGCGCGGCGTTCCCCGACACATCAGGCGTCCGCGACGCCCTCCCGCGTGTGACCGACGGCCTCCCGGCCCCGGCGCTCACCGACGTGCCCGCCGGACGGATTCCCCGCGAGTCGGTCACCCTCGGCCCGGTTCTCGACCGACCGGGGAAACTGTTCGGCATCGGTCTCAACTACACCGACCACGCCGCGGACCTCTCCGAGGACCCGCCGGACGAACCGGCGAGTTTCTTCAAGCCGGCGACGGCCGCGACGGGGCCCGGCGGCCCGATCCGCCTCCCGCCGACCGCGGAGGCGGCCCGCGTCACCGCCGAGGCGGAACTCGCCGTCGTTATCGGCCGGACCTGTCGGGCCGTGGACGCCGCCGACGCCGCCGAGGTGATCGCCGGCTACACGCCGGTGATCGACGTGACCGCGGAGGATGTGCTCCGGCGCAACCCCAGATTTCTCACCCGCGCGAAGAGTTACGACACCTTTCTGGTGCTCGGCCCACACCTCGCCGTTCCCGGTCCCGACGTGTCCCTCAACGATGTGGCGGTGCGGACGGTGGTGAACGGGTCGGTCGTCGCCCGAAACACCGTCGCGAACATGCAGTTCCCGCCGCGTGAACTCGTTGCCCGCCACTCAGAGGTGATGACGCTCGAACCCGGCGACGTGATCTCGACGGGGACGCCCGGTGCGGGCCGGATCGACCCCGGCGATCGGGTCCGGGCAGAGGTCGATCGGATCGGAACCGTCGCCGCCGACGTGGTCCGCCCGGAGTGAGCCAAGGGTAAAGGGTCGCCCGCCCGTACCTATGAGTGATGAACGCGACGGCGGGGATCGAACTCACGATCCGGAGCGCGGAGAAGCGAGACGCAGGGCGTGGCATCGCACGTCTCCCCGAGGTCGCCCGCCAGCGACTCGGCGTGTTGAGCGGCGACGCGGTCGCCATCGAGGGGGCACGAACGACGGTCGCGAAACTCTGGCCGGCGCGGGCCGGCGTCCCCGACGATGCCATCCTCGTCGACGCGGGGACACGGACCAACGCCGGCGTCGCCGTCGGTGATACGGTCACCGTGCGCCCGGCCAGTGTCGCCGACGCGGACTCGGTCGCGCTCTCGACGCCTGCCGGCGTTACTCCCGGGAACGAGACCGCAAGACGCGAACTCCGGCGGACGCTCGACGGCCGTCCTCTCCGGACCGGTGATCGGGTCCACGTCGAGAGTTTGGGTACCACCCCGTTTGTCGTCGAGCGAACACGCCCCGACAACCCGGTTCGAGTGACAGAGGCGACCGATCTCGAACTGACAGGGGAGTCGGCCGACGACGCGGCGGTCGACGACGACGTGGACGCGACAACCGACCCGAGCGACGACGCTCACACCGGCGGGACGGACCTCGACCTCGGGGAACTGCCGGTCGCCGACGACCGCCCGTCGCCGGCGACGGGTGTCACCTACGAGGATATCGGCGGGCTCGACGACGAACTCGATCTGGTCCGAGAGATGATCGAACTCCCGCTCTCCTCCCCGGAACTGTTCGACCGCCTCGGCGTCGATCCGCCAAAGGGCGTTCTTCTGCACGGCCCGCCGGGAACGGGCAAGACGCTGATCGCAAAGGCCGTCGCCAACGAGGTCGACGCCACCTTCCTCTCGGTTTCGGGCCCGGAGATCGTCTCGAAGTACAAAGGCGACAGCGAGGAACGTCTGCGGGCGGTGTTCGAGGAGGCCCGCGAGAACGCGCCGGCGATCGTCTTTTTCGACGAAATCGACTCCGTCGCGCCGAAACGCGAGGACAACAGCGGAATGGAGGATCGGATCGTCGGCCAACTCCTCTCGCTGATGGACGGGCTCGAAGCCAGGGGTGAGGTGATCGTTATCGGCGCGACCAACCGGGTCGACGATCTGGATCCCGCGCTCCGTCGTGGCGGCCGGTTCGACCGCGAAATCGAGATCGGCGTCCCCGGCGAGGCGGGGCGGCGCGAGATCCTCGACGTCCACACGCGCCGGATGCCGACGGCCGACGACGTGGATATGGACCGACTGGCTGCCCGCACCCACGGCTTCGTCGGGGCCGACCTCGAATCGCTGGTGACCGAGGCGGCGATGTCGGCGCTTCGGCGTGCCCGCCGGGAGAACCTTCGAACCGACGGGATCGCGGTCACGCGCGCCGACTTCGAGTCGGCGATGGCGGCGGTCGACCCCAGTGCGATGCGTGAGTACGTCTCCGAGACGCCGACCGAGGGGTTCGAATCCGTCGGCGGTCTCGACGAGACAAAGGCGACGCTCGAACGCGCCGTCACGTGGCCGCTGACATACGGGCCGTTGTTCGACGCGGCCGACGCCGACCCACCGACCGGCATCCTGCTCTACGGTCCGCCGGGGACGGGCAAGACGCTTCTCGCCCGTGCCGTTGCCGCCGAGAGCGGCGTCAACTTCGTTCACGTCCGGGGTCCGGAACTCCTCGATCGTTACGTGGGCGAGAGCGAGAAGGCCGTCCGCGAGGTGTTCGATCGCGCCCGTGGGGCCGCACCCGCCATCGTCTTTTTCGACGAGATCGACGCCGTCGCGACCGCCCGCGACGACGCGAACGAGGTGACCGACCGTGTCGTCTCGCAACTCCTGACGGAGTTCGACGCCGCCGCCGACAACCCCGGGCTGATCGTTCTCGCGGCGACAAACCGGAAGGATGCTCTCGACCCTGCGCTGTTGCGAACCGGTCGGCTGGAATCACACGTCGAGGTGCCGGCCCCCGACGAGGCGGCGCGACGCGCCATCCTCGGCGTCCACACCGACGGCAAACCGCTCGCGGCGGACGTCGATCTCGACGACGTGGCGCGGCGCACCGACGGCTACTCCGGAGCGGACCTCGCCGGTGTCTGCCGTGAGGCGGCGGTTCAGGCCGTCCAGACGGTGGCCGAGTCCTACTCCGGCGCGGCGGCGAACGACCACACCGACGAGGTTGCGCTGACGGCCGCCCACTTCGAGGCGGCGCTCGGGTCGGTGTCGCCGTCGCTCCCCTGACGACACTGACTCGCAACCGCCCGCTCGGTGTCCGACACACCGACGGGTGACGACCTCCACCCGACCGGCGGACGGGGCGCTTCTCCCGGTGGGTAACACACGGCCGCCGGGTTCCGACTCGCCCCCGTGTGCTGAGACGCGTCCCCGGCGCGGGGAGGAGAGGTCGTGGCGTCACACCGACAGACCGAACCCCATCGGACCCATACCATGGCTATGTCCCGTTCGCTCCTCTCGATGCGCTGGGAGGACGTGCTGTTCGCTCACTGGGCGGTCGACCCCGCCGTGGTCGCCGTGACGCTTCCGGATGGGTTGACCGTCGATACATACGACGGCGACGCCTACCTCGGCGTCGTCGGCTTCCGGATGCGGTCGATCCGTCCCCGCGGCCTCCCGGTTGGACTCTCCTTTCCCGAGTTGAACCTCCGGACGTACGTCCGCTCGGACGACGGGCCGGGGGTCTACTTTTACAACCTCGACGCCCCCGACCGGATCGGGGTGGCGCTGGCCCGGGGGCTGTTCAAACTCCCCTACTACCGGGCCGAGATGGACGTTGACGACACGGCAGAAGGCGTCCGGTTTCGCAGTCGGCGGACCCACTCCGGGGTGTTACCCGCCCGGTTCGACGCCACCTACCGCCCGACCACGACGGCGACGACGGCCGATCCGGGGTCACTGGACTCCTTTCTCACGGAGCGATACCGGTTCTACACGGAGAGCGACGGCGGGCGGTGTTACCGAGGCGAGATCAAACACCCGCCGTGGGAACTCTCCGACGCGACGCTCACGACACGAGAGAACACGCTCTTCGAGGCAAACGGCTTCGACCGACCGACTGGCGACCCACGGCTCCGGTACGCCGCCGCGGTCGACGTGACCGCCGGACGGATCCGGCGGGTGTCGGTTTAATACCACTCCCGGGCCTGCGCGACCAGAAAGCCGGAGCCGACGACGACGAGGAGAACGGCCGCGACGATGACCGTGCCCCGGCGGAGCACCGTTCCGACGGCGATACCGCTCCACGCGACACCGAAGATGGCGTGGGCGATGCCGAACAACCGGCGTCCCCGTCGGAGAAAGACAACGGCACCCAAACAGAGCGCACACGCGAGGGCGACACCGGAGAGCGCAACCGGCCGGACCTCAACCCCGCCGGCGGCGACGACGCCCACGACCGGGTCGAGCAGGAAAAGCAGGCCGCTCACGCCTACGCCGATGCCCACGACCCCGGGACCGAACTCGACGTCGAGCGTCTGTCGGCCGTCGTTGTCGCTCACGGTGTCGACCCCTTCCACGGCGTCGGGTGCGGTCGGTGACCCCGTGCCATACCTCCTGTTCGGCCACGTGGGATTGAACCTTCCGCTCAATCCCAGAACGACTGCGTGCGGGCGTACTGGCGCTCCTGTTCGAGGATATCGCGGTAGAAGTCGGCCTCGTTTTCGCGGAGTTTGGCGATGATGCGTGCGGCGTTGTGTGGGCCGACCCCGCGGGCGGCCATCGCGATCACCGCCTGCTTGCCGTGGCTTTGGACGAGATTGGCCGATTTGTAGGCGCGTTCGGTCAGCCGCTCCTGTTCCTCGTCTTTTTGATTCGCTCTGACCGCCTTCACCGCTTCCTCGTCCCACGGGTTGAGCGAGGCGATCCGCGTGGACTCACACTCCGGACACCGTGGCTGGTCCGAGACGCGTTTTACCTTTGTCTTTCGTGTCCAGTCCGTACAGTGGAGACAACAGAGAATCACTCGGTCCTCGTGGATCCGTTCTCTCAGCGTCTCGACGACGCTCGCGTCGGCGTTTTCGGGGACGAGCAGTTCCCGACCACTGGATCGCCCGCCCGTCCCGATCGGTGTGTGCTCTCGCGCGATCACCAGTTCGATCCCTCCGGACTGGACCCGTTCCAACACCGCCGCGGCCTCCTCGAGCGCCAGGTCCGTATGGAACACCTCGCGGAGCGCCTCCTCGTAGACCGGCGTGTCCTCTAGAGCGGCCAGCAGGCGGTCGGCACCGAACCGGCCCGAACCCTGATACCGCTTGAGTGCGCCGAACTTCGCGGCCACCTGCGCCAGCGTGAACTTCAACGTCTGGGAGTTTTTCAAGGCGAGTTCGAGCAACCCCTCCACGTGGGCGGGGTCGGTCGTTTTCAGCACCTCCGCCACGTCGCTCGGGCCGGCTCGACCCGGCACCTCCAGTTCGATCCGGTATGGGTCGACCTCCATCCCCACCGACGACCCGGTTCGTTGGCCGACGAGCGCCGAACACAGGCGGCCAAGCGTCTCGTTCACCTCGTGGCCGAAAGGAGCGTTGAGCACGACGCCGCGGCCCTGCCCTTCGATCACGAGTCGGTCTGCCGTCGGCGTCGGCGCGTCCGCCTCGACCTGTTTCGCGACGGAATCGAGCGCCCCCGCGAGCGTCCGTTCGTCGCTGGGGTAGCGGGGCAGAAACTCGCGGGCGACCGCCTGCCGGTCCGCGCCGCCCTCGAACTGCGCCGTCGCAACGTCGCGCATCTCTCCCACCTCGCCGGCCACCGCGGCGGGGACCGGGATCTCTTTGCCGGTCCACGATGGGACCTCGCCAGCGGGGTCCTCGATGGGCGTCACCTCGACTCTGGTTTCGTCCTCGTCGACCTCGGTGATCCGCCACATCTCCCCGCGCTGGATGAACACCTCGCCCGGCGTGGCGAAGTTGAGAACGAACCGCTCGTCGAGGGTTCCGACCGTCGTCCGTGAGGAGAGGTCGTACACCTCGTAGGTTTCCTCGTCCGGGATCATCGACAGATTTGCGTAGAAGTACCGCCACGTCCCGCCCGACTTCTCCAACCGGTCGGCGTCCTCATCCAGCCACAACAACCGGTTCCCCGAAAGTTCGCGCACAACCTCACGGAACCGCTCCGCCGAGAGCGAGCGGAACGGGTACGCCCGTGTCAGGGTCTCGTAGGCCGCCCGAGCACCGATTTCGCCGTGATCCATCACGAGGCCGACGATCTGGTTTGCGGCCACGTCGAGGCTGCCATCGTGAATCGACGCGGGTTCGACCTCGCCGGCGACCGCACGACGGGCGATGGCAAGCGCTTCCAGCGTGTCGTCGGAGTGGCTCGTGAGGATCGTCCCCTCGGAGACCTGATCGCGACGGTGGCCCGCACGCCCGACCCGTTGGAGGAGGCGTGCCACCTCGCGGGGACTGCCGTACTGGACGACGTGGTCGACCCGCCCCACGTCGATGCCGAGTTCCATCGACGACGTACAGACCAGCCCGTCGAGGTCGCCCGTTTTGAACGCCTTCTCGACCTCGATGCGGGCGTCCGTCGAGAGCGACCCGTGGTGGACACCGATGGGGGCTCCGACGCGTTTGAACCGCGAGCCGAGCGCTTCCGCGGTCTGACGCGTGTTGACAAACACCAGCGTCGACTCGTTGTCGGCGACGATGTCGCGGATCGCCCGCACGTGGCTTGCGACGTCGACATCGGTCGCCAACTCCCCTGCCAGTCTCTCGTCTTCCGGGGTCGGTTCGGGAGTACACACCCGGAAGTCGACGTTCGTCCCGGCTGCCACCTCGACGAGCGCACAGCCGCGTCCACCGGTCAGAAACGCACCGACCTCCTCGGGCGACCCGACCGTCGCCGACAACCCGATCCGCTGAAACGCTCCCGAAAGCTCCCGCAGGCGTTCGAGTCCGACGGTCAACTGCGCACCCCGCTTCGACGACGCGAGTTCATGGACCTCGTCGACGACGACGTGGTTCACGTCCGAGAGTGCCGTTCGTAGCTTTTCGCCCG
>NZ_JAQCNJ010000097.1 GCF_028275055.1 Haloplanus sp. | reverse complement strand
CCGAGGAGGCCAACGAGTTCATGGACGACTTCGAGCGCACCGGCGCGCTTGAACGCTCCGTGGTCTTCATGAACCTCGCGGACGACCCGGCCGTCGAACGGACGGTCACGCCGCGGATGGCCCTGACGACCGCCGAGTATCTCGCCTTTGATAAGGATTACCACGTGCTGGTGATCCTGACGGACATGACCAACTACTGCGAGGCGCTCCGGGAGATCGGTGCGGCCCGCGAGGAGGTGCCGGGTCGGCGTGGCTACCCCGGGTATATGTACACCGACCTGGCCCAACTCTACGAACGGGCCGGCCGGATCCAGGGCCGTGAGGGATCGGTCACGCAGATTCCGATCCTCACGATGCCCGGCGACGACGACACCCACCCGATCCCCGACCTGACAGGGTATATCACGGAGGGGCAGATCTACGTCGACCGCGACCTCAACAGCCAAGGCATCCAGCCCCCGGTCAACGTGTTGCCATCCCTCTCGCGGCTGATGGACGACGGTATCGGCGAGGGTCTCACCCGCGAGGACCACGCCGATGTCTCGGACCAGATGTATGCCGCGTACGCGGAGGGTGAGGACCTCCGTGACCTCGTGAACATCGTCGGCCGCGAGGCGTTGTCAGAGCGGGACAACAAGTATCTCGACTTCGCGGACGCGTTCGAGACGGAGTTCGTCGACCAGGGCTTCAACACGAACCGCGAACTCGAAGAGACCCTCGACATCGGCTGGGAGCTTCTCTCACAACTCCCCACGGAGGAGCTCAACCGGATCGACGAGGAGTTCATCGAGACGTACTACGACGAGGACGCGACCGAGGAAGAGGCCACGGCGGACTGACCGCCACGCGCGCGATTTTCATTGTCGGTTCGGTTTGGTTCGGCCCGGCCAAACTCCTTTGTAACCACGTTCCCACAGGGCAGTATGTCACGCCGCGGCGATGCCGAACCGGACGCCGAGGAATCATGCGCCGGAATCACGGCCGCGAGCGCGCCGGCCGTCGACGAGTCGCTGAAGACTCGGACGATGGACGAGGCGCCGGTCGGGATCACGGTCGCCGACGCGACACAGCCGGACATGCCGCTCGTGTACGTGAACGGGGCGTTCGAACGGATCACCGGCTACTCGCCGGAGTACGCCGTTGGCCGCAACTGTCGATTTCTTCAGGGCGAGGAGACCCGGACTGCGCCGGTGGCCCAGATGCGGGCGGCGATCGAGGCTGGGGAGGCGACGACGGTCGAACTCCGCAACTACCGGAAGGACGGCGAACTGTTCTGGAACGAGGTGACCATCGCGCCGCTCCGGAACGACAGCGGACAGGCGACCCACTACGTCGGCTTCCAACAGGACGTGACCCGCCGCAAGCGGGCCGAACAGGCTGCTGCCCGGCACGCGTCGCGTCTCGACCGAGAACGGAACGCGCAGGAACGCCTGTTGAACCGGATCGACGGGGTCGTTGTCGATGTGACCCGTGCGGTCGCGGAGGCGCGATCACAGGCGTCGCTGGAGCGCGACATCGTGACGCGGCTGTCGGAGACGTACGCGGGCGCGTGGGTCGGCCGCTACGATCCGGCCGGCGAAGCCGTCGTTCCGGAGGCCGAGGCCGGCTGGACCGACGGCGACGAGGCGCTTGACCGCATCCCGGTCGCCGTCGGCCGCGACGACACCCCCGCTCCCGTCGCGGCGGCGGTGTCGACCGCGGTCGACGACCGGACCGTCCGAATCCGACCGCTTGGCGACGCGTCGACCGCGGTCGGTGCCGTCCCGCTCCACTACGGCGACGCCACCTACGGCGCTCTCTGTGTGTACGTCCGGGACAGCACCGACTTCGGCGACCACGAACGTGCCGTTCTGACGGCGCTTGGACGGACGGTCGCGACGGGGATCAACGCGCTCGAAAGTCACCGCATGCTCCGGGCCGACGAGTTGATCGAGCTCCAGTTTTCGGTGGCCAGCGACCACCCGTTGCTCTCGGTGGCCGCGGCGGCCGACTGCCAGTTGGAGTACGCCGGGAGTGTCGGGGACAGAGACTCCCCGGCCGAACTGTTCGAGGTCGACGGAGCCGACGCAGACGCGGTGCGGGCGGCGACACGGACGGCTCCGGTCGAGCTTCACGCCGTCGTTGTCGAGAAAGACGATGAGTGTCTCGTCGAACTGTCCGTCACCGCCCCGTCGATCCGGGGGCTTCTCGCCGACCACGGGGCCGAACTGCATGCGGCGACGGTCACGCCGATGGCCAGCGAGTTCACCATCGAGGTCGGGCGTGAGTCACTCGCCCGGTCTTTGGCCACCGCCGTCACCGACCGCTTCGAGGCTGCGGACCTGACCCGGTACCGTCGGCGGGAGCGACGCCCCGAGACCCAACAGGAGTTTGTCGCGCGCCTGAAAGCCGACCTCACGGACCGACAACGCGCCGCGCTGGTTCGGGCGTACGCCGGCGGTTTCTTCGAGTGGCCACACGAGGCGACCGGCGACGACATCGCGGAGGCGATGGGCGTCTGTCGGTCGACGTTCCACCAGCATCTCCGGGCTGCCCAGCGGAAAGTCGTCGGTGCGATGTTCGACGGCTGACCGTCGGCCCCCAGAATCCAACTAGTTGTGTACGCCGCTTACAACCATTCCCTATTGAGTATGCAACTGCACTATGCCACAACCAGGCAGTGAGGGGATTTGGCTTTGGATCGGCACGCTCGGCATGTTCCTAGGGATGCTGTACTTCGTCGCTAGGGGCTGGGGAGAAACGGATGAACGGCGACAGGAGTTCTATATCGTCACCATATTCATCACAGCCATCGCGTTCACGAACTATCTCGCGATGGCACTGGGATTCGGCCTGACAAACGTGATGGTCGGTGGCGAAGAACTACCGATCTACTGGGCGCGATACACGGACTGGTTCTTCACGACACCGTTGTTGTTGATCGACCTCGGCCTGCTCGCCGGGGCGACTCGGAACCAGCTTTCGGCGCTCGTCGGCCTGGACATGCTGATGATCGGTACCGGCGCTGTCGCGACGCTGTCGGCCGGCCCGGGCGCACTCGGTGAGGGTGCCCGGCGGCTGATCTGGTGGGGCGTCTCCACGGGCTTCCTGCTCGTGCTGCTGTACATGTTGTACGGGTCCCTCGGAGACAAGGCCAGCCGGCTCTCGGGCGATGCGGCATCGACGTTCAGCACGCTTCGGACGCTGATCGTCGTTGTCTGGCTGGTCTACCCGGCTTGGTGGATCGTCGGCACCGAAGGACTTGGCGTGGTGTCGTTGTCCATCGAGACGGCCGGCTTCATGGTGCTCGACCTGGTCGCGAAGGTCGGCTTCGGGATCATCCTGTTGTCGAGCCGCGAGGTGCTCGACGCCGCAGGATCGAGTACCGGCACCGCGGAAGCGGCCGACTAATCGATAGCTGACGACGGAGCCGGCACCCCTGTTCTCGCCGGCAGCTCCGTTCGGTGTCCCGAGACCCGAGAAGCTATACGCACAGACGAACAACCGCTGCTCTACACTCAGACATCCCTACGATGACCAGCCTCACATACCTCCAGTTCCATATCGCGTTTCTCATTCCGGCGGTGATGTTGATGATCGCGACGGCGTTCGTAAGTCGGGCACAACTCCCCGACGCCGTGCCACAGGTTGGCTCGGGACGGACGTACTGGACCGGGGTTGCGATCATCACCGTGGTCGCGCTGGTGTACACGACACCGTGGGACAACTACCTGATCGCGAGAGGGGTCTGGTGGTACGGCGACGGGAGCACGGTCGCGACGATCGGCTACGCCCCGCTCGGGGAGTACCTGTTTATTCTCGTCCAGCCGTGGCTGACCGCGCTGTGGCTTTCCCACCTCTCGCTTCCGGGGTCATGGCCTGACACCGGGCGCGCGCTTCGCTGGCGGCCGCGGTTGGCGGCCCTCGGTGCCGCTACCCTCGTCGGCCTCGCCGGCTGGCGACTGCTCGGCACGTCGGCGACGTTCTACCTCGGGGCGATCCTCGCGTGGGGCGCGCCGGTGTTGGCGTTGCAGTGGGGCGTCGGCGCACCCCAGTTGTGGGCACGCAAACGCCTCGTCACCATCGGGGTGGCCGTCCCGACGACGTACCTGTGTGTTGCCGATCGCATCGCCATCGAGCTTGGTATCTGGGTGTTGGCCGAGGAGTACACCACCGGCTTGACCGTCGCCGGGCTCCCGGTTGAGGAGGCGCTTTTCTTTCTCGTGACCAATATCTTCGTCGTTCAAGGGCTTGTCCTCTACCGGTGGGTACTCGACCGCCGGGCCGACAACTCGGTGGCGACGCTCCGACTGCGAGCACCGGACGACGAGCCCGGTTCGGCGTAGCCGATGTCGGACCGACAGGCGGCCGATCCCGAACTCGCGGCGATCATGCGTGCGGTCGGCTGTCACCCGGCATGGGCCGCCGTCGCCGTTGTTGGCCTTCTCGCCGTCGCCGTGGCGGCCCTCGGTGTCACCTCACCGCTCCCGGCGTGGGTCCGGTACCTGCCCCTCGCAGCGAGCCTACTCCTTTTCGGGCTCCCTCACGGCGCGATCGACCACCTCGCGCCCGCCCGTGCGGCCGGCCGCCGGACGACACCGCGGTGGATGGTGCTCGTCGGCGTCGTGTATCTTCTTCTCGGAGGCGGGTACGCCCTCCTGTGGACGGTCGCCCCGGTCGCCTCGGCAGTTCTGTTCGTCGCGTTGACCTGGTTCCACTGGGGGCAAGGGGATCTGTACGCTCTCGAGGCGCTCGGTGCCGACTACCTCGACGGCCCGGGCGTCCGCGCAGGGACGCTCTTTGTCCGTGGCGGCTTACCGATGCTCGTTCCGCTTCTCGCCCACCCGGACCGATACCGACAGGTGGTTGACGCGTGGGTATCGTTGTTCGGCCGCGATCTGGCGTTTGCCATCACCGTCGATGGTCGACTCGGCTTGGCCGTCGCGTTCGCGACGGTGACGGTGGCGACGCTTCTCGCCGGCTACCGACGGGCGAACGGCCGAGTGTGGCGCCGCGACGTCGCCGAGACGGTTGCGTTGTGGCTGTACTTTCTCGTCGTCCCGCCGCTCGTCGCCATCGGGGTGTACTTTTGTCTGTGGCACTCGCTCCGACACCTCGCCAGGCTGATCGGGATCGATCGTGACGGCGCGCGTGCGACCTTTTCTGACCGGGGAGCGATCGCGGCACTCGCCAGAACGGGCCGGGAGGCGGCCCCGCTGACCGGGCTCTCGGTCGTTCTGTTGGTCGGGGCCGGCGTCGCCGTCGGTGTTGAGACGGCTCCCGGCCGCTTGGCCGCGTTGTATCTCGTCTTTATCGCCGTTCTGACGCTTCCCCACGTCGCGGTCGTGACGTGGATGGACCGGGCCGAACGGCACGGGGTAAAACAGTAAAACGTTAACCGCCTCCGCCCACAACCGTTCGGCAATGGACGAGGACGTCAAACCAACTCGCAAAAACCTCATGGCGATCGAGGATCGGATCGAACTCTCAGAGCGGGGTCACGACACGCTCGAACAGAAGCGAGACGGCCTCATCATGGAGTTCATGGACATTCTAGACCAAGCCCGAGACATCCGCGCGGATCTCGACGCGAACTACCAGACCGCCCAACGCAAGATCAACATGGCACGGGCGATGGAAGGGGACGTGGCTGTGCGCGGCGCGGCCGCGGCACTGAAAGAACACCCCGAGATCACGACCCAGTCGAAAAACATCATGGGTGTGGTCGTCCCACAGATCGAGTCCTCGCGCGTGCGAAAGAGCCTCGACCAACGAGGCTACGGCTTGCTCGGCTCCTCCGCCCGCATCGACGAGGCCGCCGACGCCTACGAGGAACTCATCGAATCCATCATCCTCGCCGCCGAGGTGGAGACGGCGATGAAGAAGATGCTGACCGAAATCGAGACGACAAAGCGCCGCGTCAACGCCCTCGAGTTCAAGCTCCTCCCCGACCTCCACGAAAACAAGGAGTACATCGAACAGAAGTTGGAAGAACAGGAGCGAGAAGAGATCTTCCGCCTGAAGAAGATCAAGGCGAAAAAGGAAGCCGAGGAGAAAGCGGAAGCCGAAGCCGAAGCCGAGGCCGAGGCTGAGGCCGAGACGGCCGACTCGGACGTCGTCACCGCCGACGACTGAGCGTCGGTGTCGTTTCCGTATCCCACCGGTTGGTACGAACGACAGTCCTCGGCCGTCGCTTCCCGCCTCCACGAGCTACACCGGGCGCTCATGACCGCGGCGATGATGGCCGACACTATTCCACCGCCCTACGGCCCCCCAACGGACCGCCACGGGACCGACGCCTCGGTTGCGCCCCCACGCCCCGACATGAACTACGTTTCCCACCCGGTCGCGCATCGTAACGACGCATGACCTGTCCGGCCTGTGGTAGTGATGTCGTCGTCTTCGCCGTGCCGCCGTCGCTCCGGCCCCACGCTCCGGGCGCCGGTGGGACGGCCGCCATCTGTGCCTCCTGTCTGCGGACCCACCCCACCGACCGATCGGCGGTTGCGGAACCGCCGTTCGAGGCCGTTCACTCCGCCTTCCCGACGGGCAAGGCCGGTGCGGCGCTCGCGCTGACGCTCGGGCTACTGGATTCGCTCGCGCTCCGCCGGGCGGACATCGACGACTGCTGTTCACACGCCGAGCGCGCGGGCGCGGACGTGCTACTGACGCTCGACCGCCTGGCGACGGCCGGCGGGGTTGACCCTCACTTCGACGCCGACAGGCGACGCGTCCAACTCGCCGAGATGCTTGGCTGATCACTCCCGTCCGGGTACGGGAACACTCGGGAGCGACCCCGCAAGGTGCCTCCCTTCGTCGCCGCCCGCGCCTCCGGTCTGTGCGACGCGGAGGGCGGCAAGCCCCACGAGAAGGAGGTTTCCCCAGAGCCCGGGTTGGAGGGGGCCCGCCGGAACCCACTCCGGCGTGAGTCCGATGGCGGTCCTGAGCCCGTACGAGTGGACGTGGAGCAGGAGAACGCCGACCACCGGGAGAACGGGTGTGCCGTCCGGCCGGTCGAGTTCTGCGGCCACCAGCAGTACGGCCGCAGGGACGGCGGCGACGAGGTAGTACGCGTAGGTCAGCGGCGCGAGCAGGGGAACGGCGGCGAAGCCGAGAGCCGTCGTCTCGCGGACGGCGGCGTCGTCGGCCGCCCGGAGAACGAGGCCGACAACGACGAGACTCGCGAGCAGTCGGAGCGCGAGGTTGTACGGGACGGCGTACAGCGGTCGGTAGTACGGCGGGAGCCAGAGACGCGGCGACCGGGCGTCGCTCCCCTCCCGCAGCCCCCACACGAGCACGTCGAGGTACGTCCGGTGTGGGTCGATACCGAAAACGAGAACCGAACACGCGAGGAGAACGACCCCGCCCCCGACCGCGCCGGCGAACCGCCGCCGGTCAGCGAGGAGGTGCGCACCGGCGGGTGCGTACGGGAGCTTGATAACACCACAGACACCGGTGAACACCCCGCTCGCGTACGCCCGTCCGCGGAGCGACGCCGACGCGGCGAGGGTGAGCGACGCGCCGAGGAGACCGGCGGTCTGTCCCATCTTCACCGACAACAGGAGCGGTTGGAACCCGGCGACGACGGGGAGACAGAGCAGCCGTTCGACGGGATGCAGCCGGCAGCCAAGCGCCGAGGCGAGGCGCTGGACCGCAACCCAAAATAGCAACACGGAACAGATGGCCCACGCCGCCGCACCGACGGCGACCGGAACGGTCAGGACGAACGGAGCGAACGCGAGGAGGACGACCGGTGGGTAGAGATAACTCCCGTGGTAGCCGCCCTCCTCGGTCTGGACGTAGACGCTCTCGCCGGCCTACCAGCGCTCAACGGCGGTGGCGTACGCACCGAAGTCCCAGAAAATAAACTGTGGCGCGATGCCGGCGAGACGGAGGTAGCGGTCGACAGCCGGATAACCGAACAGGACAAGAAGTGTAAACAGGGCGACGGCAACAAAGACAGGCCGATCACCGCGGCGTCCAACGAGGCGACAAAGAACCGACATCCTTCCCGAGTCCCGTCGGCGACGGCAAAAAACTGTGGCTAGATCCCGGTCGAGTACCGAAGGATGCCGGCGATACCGCCGAACGCGTCGTGGAGTTGTTCGCCCTTCTCGAAGTCGGTGCTGATGAACTTCGTTTCCGTTCCCCGTTGTTCGGCGATAGCTATCAGGTGTTCGATGACGTCCTCACGCTCCTGTACCTCGGCGTCCCCCCCGTCAGCACACTCGTGATCCGGCGTGTCGTGCCGACGGTCGATCACCTCGAACTCCTCCGTGCCATCACAGTCGTACACCACCGCGTCCTTACGGAGGTCCTCGCTGATGAGGAGACGGTCGACGGAGCCCATCACGAGGTTGCGGCGGGTCTGCTCGAAGCCGTAGGTGGCGAGGTCGCCGGTGTTGAGGTTCTCGAAGAACTCCTCCATCTCCACCTTGTCTTTCATTATCTCCTGATCCGCGAGCACATCCTGTGCGGCGTCGACGAGGTCGTAAAGCCCGGACTCGTCGGTGTAGGAGACGTCGAACTTTCCGACCACCGTGTCGCGTAGTTCGTGGTGGAGATAGTCGCCATCGAGAAACTCGTCTTTGGTGGGCGAAGGGCCACCGACGAGAATGCCGTCGAGTTCGTGACGCTTCGGGACAAAAAGGTCGTCGGCCATCCCCGCGATCTCCTGATAGAAGTTGTCGATAGCTTCGAGACGGAGGCGGGCGAACCGCTGGGCGGACTGACCACCTTTCCGTTGTTTGCCGGGGACGAGCGAGGAGGCGCTCTTGACGGGTTCGACGCGTTTCCCTTTGAGCCAGCCGACGTTCGCCTCCCGCCGGTCGAGAACGATCAACCCGAACAGTCCCTTATCCGAGAGCATCTCCTCTAAGGGTTCGGTGAGGAAATCGGAATCACAGTGATACCGAAAGGACTGGATCGGATCGGGCGGGCTTTCGAGAACCTTTGTCACCATGTTGGTCTGGCCGCCGCCGGCATCGACCGCGCCGCTGAAGATGACGATACCGTTGTCCGGCGGATAGGTGTCGTAGTAGCGGAGACGGTCCTTGATACTCGTGAGCGCGTCCTGAACGTTTGTTCGGGTCTGCTTGGATTTGATGTTGCTCGCTTCGGAGTGTTCCTGCGTGACGTGAGCGACAACCGAAGAAATCTGTTTGTCCGGAGGGATGTAGATGGTGACGAGCTGGGTCCCGGAGCCCTCGTACTCCTTCAGATCCTCGATGACCTTCCGGAACTCGTATTTCCGACGGTCATCGTCGGCCTCTTGAGCGTCAGTACTCATTAATGACAGTAGTTGGGTCGGTGCTAAGTAATCTTTGACTGGGAGCGCAACGGCGATGCCGTCCGCGCTCGGTCCGGCGCGGCCACTCGGGGAGTAGAGTTATGTGCTCGTCGGCGGAGGTTTCTGACGACCTATGCGACGGGTGTACGCGGTCGCCAGTGGGAAAGGTGGCGTGGGAAAGACCACCACCGTGGCGAACCTCGGCGTGGTTCTCGCCGCCGGCGGCCACGAGACGGTCGTCGTCGACGCAGACCTCGGGATGGGGAACCTCGCCGGCGTTCTCGGAATCGATGCCGACGCCGGGCCGACGGTCCACGACGTGCTCTCCGGGAGCGCCGGCGTCGCCGACGCCGTCCGCGAGGGGCCGGTGGGTCTGTCGGTGGTCCCGGCGTCGGACGACATCGACGACTTCGCGGCGGCCGACCCGGCGAACCTGTCGGTACTCCTCAACGGGATCGACGCCGAGATCATCCTCGTCGACACCTCCGCAGGGCTGAGTCACGACAGCGTCGAACCGCTCCGGGTCGCCGACGAGGTGCTGTTGGTGTCGACGCCGACGCGGGGGTCCCTCGGCGATACGGCCAAAACCCGGGAGGTAGCCGGACGGTTCGAAACGACCGTGACGGGCGCAGTGCTCACGCGGACGACACCCGAGACGGACTCGACGGCCGCGGAGGCACACCTCGACGTGCCAATCCGAGCGACGATCCCCGACGATCCGGCGGTGTCGGCCGCCGAGGCGGGCGAACCGCTCGTTATCGCCGCAGCCGACGCGCCCGCGACCGACGCCTACCGTCGGCTCGGGGCCGACCTGACCGGCGACGACTCGCTCGTCCCCGACGACGGGGAAGGCGGGGCGGAGGCCGACCCGGGCGCCGCCGGTCCCGGCGCGTCCGGAGCGGACGACGAGGGACGAACGGGGTTCCTGCGCTGGCTTCTCCGCTGAACGGGAAGTTCTTTGAGGCCGCCACAAGGAAAGGCGGGTATGGACGAGTCGAACTCGGTCCCGCTCTGGTGGGTACTGTTGTTTCTGGTGCTCGCGCTCGGCATCGGCGCGCTTGTGGTGTCAGCCGTCGGTGGCTCGCTGATCGCCAGTGTCGTCGTCCCGGCGTAGGTCGTTCGTCGACGGGTTCATGCCCATTGAACGGTTAAAAATAGATCCGTTCTCTACGCATGAAAAACCGTACCAATACCGTTATGCATCCCATATTCGATATGCTTATGCCGGTCCGACGGTAACCAATGTACATGGCAGAGACCGCAGCGGCGTCGACGGTCGGAAACGACGGACTCGCCGCGCTGAAGCAGGTCGCGTTGGACGGCGGCCTTTCGGGTCGGACGAAAATCTCGTGTGCCGGGCTGGGCGAGCGCCTCGACACCTCGGCACAGACGGCGTCCCGGCGACTCCAGCAACTCGACGACACGGGGTTGCTCGACCGCGAAGTGTTGTCTGACGGCCAACGCGTCGCCCTCACCGACGACGGCGCGGCGGCCCTCCGTCGCGAGTACGCCGACTACCGCCGGTTGTTCGAGGAGAACACCACGCTCACCCTTCATGGCACGGTCACGAGTGGGATGGGCGAGGGTCGACATTACATCTCGCTGTCGGGCTACATGACACAGTTCCGCGAGCGCCTCGGCTACGAGCCGTTCC
The DNA here is from genome assembly GCF_028275055.1 of Haloplanus sp. Lineage (GTDB taxonomy): Archaea > Halobacteriota > Halobacteria > Halobacteriales > Haloferacaceae > Haloplanus. The sequence continues at coordinate 48,364 of NZ_JAQCNJ010000097.1, read as the reverse complement.
CGGGGACGCTCAACGTTGACCTCACGGCCGAGAGCGTCCGCGCACGCGGCGAGTTGGGCGCACTGAAAGCCGACGCGACGCCCATCGACGGCTGGGAGGACGACGACCGGACGTTCGGTCCAGCGACCTGTTATGCGGCCCGCGCGGAGGCCGGCGACGCCACATACGGCGGCGCTCACGTTATCGTGCCCGAACGGACCCACCACGACGCCACGCAACTCGAACTGATCGCCCCCGTGGAACTGCGTGACACCCTCGGTATCGACGACGGCGACGCCCTGACCGTCCGGTTGGGTGAGGCCTGATGCACGGCCACGGACACGAGGAGTCCACCGGTTCCCTCGATCAGGCGGTGTCCGCGTTCCGGGCCGGTGAGCCGGTCTTAGTTCATGACGCCGACGACCGCGAGGGCGAGACCGACCTCCTGTACCCCGCCGCGGCGGTGACGCCTGCGGCCGTCGCCCGCCTCCGGAACGACTGTGGTGGGCTGCTCTTTGTCGCGCTCACCGCAGCCGTTGCCGACCGGTTCGACCTCCCCTTTCTCCACGAGGCGGTCGACCATCCTGCGAACGACCACTCCGACCTCGGCTACGACGCCCACCCCTCCTTTTCCTTGACCGTCAACCACCGCGACGGGTTTACCGGTGTCACCGATGACGACCGGGCACTGACGATCCGTCGTCTCGGCGAGGTGAGCGGCGACGAGAGCTACGACGTCGGCGCCTTCGCAAGCGAGTTCCGAACACCCGGCCACGTCCACCTCCTGCGGGCGTCGCCGGGCCTTCTCGATGACCGCCGTGGCCACACGGAACTCGGCTTGGTGCTCGCCCGCGAGGCCGGCGTCGCGCCCGCCGTCGCCGGCTGTGAGATGCTCGACGACGTGACCGGCGGGGCGCTCTCGACGGCCGACGCCCGCGCCTACGCCCGCCGGCACGACCTGCCGTTCGTTGAGGGCGCGGCGCTGGTCAGGGCGCTGGACTGAGACAAACGACGACCCCCGTCGGTTTTGACTGCCCCGATTCCTCACCCGCCCGAGGAGTCGACGGCCCCGTCCCACGAGCCTCGGTCTTCGCCGGGTCGCGTCACCGAGGCGTTCGCCACGGAAACTGTTAAGACCGGATTGGGCCAACACATGAGCAACGTATGTCGCTCGATACGACGGGGTCTGCCGACGCAACTTGTACGAGAAGCGCACGCTCCGAGTCGGAGGGTGCGTGAGATGAGTTTCGACGAGATGCTTGAGGCGGGCGATGTCGACACCATCTGGATGGACGGCGAGTTCGTCGACTGGGAGGACGCCCAGATCCACGTTCTCACCCACGGCCTCCACTACGGGACCGGCGTCTTCGAGGGGGTCCGTTGTTACGACACCGAGGAGGGACCGGCCATCTTCCGGTGGGAAGAACATCTCGACCGCTTCTACCAGTCGGGAGAGCCGTACAACCTCGAGATTCCTTTCGACCGGGCGGAACTGACCGCGGCGGCGAAGGAACTGATCCGACGACAGGACCTGTACTCCTGTTACATCCGCCCCATCGCGTACTACGGCTACGACATGCTCGGACTGAGTCCCGAGAGCTGTCCGGAACGCGTCGCAATCGCCGTCTGGCCCTGGGGCGCGTACCTCGGCGAGAACGCCCTTGAGGAGGGCGTCGAGGTCACCGTCTCCTCGTGGCGCAAGTACGCCTCCTCGCAGATCCCGACCAACGCAAAGACGACCGGACCGTACGTCAACAGCGTCCTCGCGAGTCTGGAGGCCAAACGTGAGGGCTACGTCGAGGCCATCCTACTCAATCAGGCGGGTAACGTCGCCGAAGGGCCGGGCGAAAACCTCTTTCTCGTCCGCGATGGTGAAATATACACGCCCGGGCTCGCCGAAGGTATTCTCGACGGCATCACCCGAAACACCGTTATCACCCTCGCACGCGAACGAGGCTACACCGTCCACGACGACGCCACGATCAGCCGCGGCGAACTCAACACCGCCGACGAACTGTTTTTCTCGGGCACCGCGGCCGAGGTGACGCCCATCCGGAAGGTTGACAACGTCGTCATCGGCGAGGGGACCCGCGGCCCGGTGACGACGGAGATTCAGGGGGCCTTCTTCGATCTGATCGAGCGCCGCACCGACGACCACGCCGACTGGTTCGAGTTCGTCGAGACGGACGCGTAGCCACCGGATCTACCGGTCGTCGTTCTCGTTATCGGTCTCGTCCCCGGTCCCGTCCCCCATGTCGACGGCGGACTTCGCCGTCTCAACGCCGTCGATACCCTCGACAGCGATGTCGACACCCTGGGCCTCCTCCTCGGCGAACCCTGCACTGAGGATGCGTGTCAGCGCCTCCTCGACGCTCTCACCGGTTTCCTCGACCCGGTCGGCATCGACCTCGATAATGAAGCCGGTGGTGATGTTCGGTGCGGTGGGCATGAACAACACCACCTCGCCGTCTGCGGTTGTCTTTCCCGTTTTGAACGCGGTCATGTTGATGCCCGGCCACGTCTCCAGTCGCACCGGCTTCTGAAGATCCTCGGTGCCGGTGAGCGCCGTCTCGACGGCGAGTTTCGAGGCGTTGTAGAGGATGCGGATGAGGGGCACGCGGTTCATCGCGTTGTCCAGAAGCCCCTCGAACAGGCGCCCGGCCGTTGTACGCATCAGGTAGCCGACGGACAACACCAGCATGACGAACACGACGAGTGCGACGAAGACACCGTAAGGCTGTGGGAGCGTCCGGACGATGGGGAGGTCGGCGACCTGCGAGTACACCCAGTTGAGGACGAACAGGATAACGAGGATCGGCACGAGCACCACCAGCCCGCTGGCAATGTCGCGTCTCCACGAGGACATTGGCAGGTGATTGGTGGCCGGGGCCTTCAGCGTGTTCACGCGACCGAGATGGCGAACCGCCGGGGCTTAACACCCCGCGGTCACCACTCGTCCCCATGACCGTCTCGCTGGTTGCCGGCGCACTCTGGGCGATGCTCCCGGCGTACGTACCGAACAACGCCGCGGTCGTCGCCGGCGGGGGTCGACCGATCGACGGCGGGCGCACCCTCGGTGACCGCCGCCTCCTCGGCGACGGGAAGACGTGGCGTGGCACCGCCGCGGGGACGCTCGTGGGTGTTGTTCTCGCGGTCGGACTGAACGCTCTCCGCCCCGCCGCCGCCGCCGTTTTGGCGACGACGCTTCCGATCTTCCCGCTCCGGGCCGCCCTCGGGTTGGCACTCGGTGCGATGGTCGGCGACGTCGGCGCGTCACTGATAAAACGCCGACTCGGCCGTCGACGCGGGGCGTCGGTCCCCGGTCTCGACCAACTCGACTTCGTTTTCGGCGCACTCGCCCTCGCGGTACTGCTTGCGCCGGCGTGGACGCTGTCGACGTTCACTCCCCCGCGACTGGCGGTCGTTCTCGTCGCCACGCCTCTGCTCCACCTCACGACGAACGTCGTGGCGTACCTTTTCGGCCTGAAATCCGAGCCGTGGTGAGGCCGGCGACACCGACGGTGGACCGTCCGGTTTATATCGGTTCGCGGCCCCGAACACCCTAATGACGGATCAGGACCTCATCGACGCGCTCCGGGCCGCCGACGCGGTGAAGTTCGGCGAGTTCGAACTCTCACACGGCGGTACGAGCGACTACTACGTCGACAAATACCTCTTCGAGACCGATCCCGAGTGCCTCCGGCTGATCGCGTCGGCCTTTGCCGACCGTGTCGGAGAGCTAAACGACGAAGTGACACTCGCCGGCGTCGCCCTCGGTGCGGTCCCCCTCGTTGCGGTGACGAGCGCCGAAACCGGCCGTCCCTACGTGATCGCCCGCAAGCAGGCAAAGGAGTACGGCACGGGCAACCGGATCGAGGGGCGACTCGGCGAGGGTGACCGCGTCGTCGTTCTCGAGGACATCGCCACCACCGGCAAGAGCGCACTCGACGCCGTCGGAGCGCTCCGCGAGGCCGGCGCGACGGTCGACCGGGTGTTGGTTGTCGTCGACCGTGAGGAGGGGGCAAGCGAGTTGCTCGCCGACCACGGAATCGAACTCGAAGCGCTGCTGACGGCGACCGAACTGCTGGCCGACGGGTGACCGATCGCGGGGTGAATCGGTTTTTCACCCCCGGTTCGCTCCCGCTCGCACGAGCGAGGCCGCCCGGATGTCTGCCCGCACACAGGTCCTGTGGCGGTGGCCCAAACCGCTTCATGCCCGGAGGGCTAATCGGTGGTGGATGCGCCTATTACGGTTCAAACGCCCGTTGCGCTACCTGATGGGACTCCTGTACGTCGTCGCAGGAGTTCTGCATTTCGTCGTGCCGGAGCCGTACGTCCGTATCGTCCCGCCGATGTTCCCCGCGCCGCTCGCGCTGGTCTACCTGTCGGGAATCGCGGAAATCGCCGTCGGAATCGGGGTGCTGGTGCCATCGACGCGGCGGTACGCGGCGTGGGCGACGATCGCGTTGCTCGTTGCCGTCTTTCCCGCAAACGTCTACATGGCGGTCTCGATGGTCTCGGTGACGCCCGGCGGGGACCCGTCGGCGCTCGCTCGCTGGGTACGGCTCCCGTTGCAGGGCGTGTTGATCCTGTGGGCGTACTGGTACACCGGCGACCGCGACGTCGGTGTCGGCGTCGACGGATGACCGAGCCGACGTTCACACGGTCTCTGTACCAGTCGTCAGGCTCCGAACGCTGGATGCGGTGCGTGACGGTTCGCGGATCGCCGCGCCCTCGCCTGAGTTCGGGACCGGAACTGGGACCGACTTCCTGACACAGGCACTCGCAGGCGCCGCCACCGTCCTGATGACGTCGTATGACGTCGCACCTCGTCCGGTGAACTCTGGCATCCCGACCCGGACTCCCGAAAAGAACTCGACATCGTCACCTCGACGCACGACCCCGGCGAGGTGTGGTCGATACCTGCCGTGCCATCGTCGCCGTGGCGACGCCGCGGCGTGTTCGCCGCCGACCACCGGTCGCGCACACCGCACACACGCCCGCCGACCTCAAGTTCTCCGAGGACCAAGTGACACCGATGGCAACGATGGAACTGTACGAACTGCCCGGTTGTCCGTACTGTGCGAAAGTAAAGACCAAACTCGACGACCTCGACCTCGAGTACACGTCCCACGAGGTGCCACGCTCCCACTCGGAGCGGACGGAGGTTGAGGCGGTGAGCGGCCAAACCGGCGTTCCGGTGCTCGTCGACCCCGACCACGACGTCGACGGTATGCCCGAAAGCGACGACATCGTCGCCTACCTTGACGAGACGTACGGCTCCGGCGCGACGAACTAAACTCCGACCGACTCACTCCTCGACCACGTACGTGACGAAGTCGTCGACGCTTCCGACGGGTGGTGCGCCCACCGCCAGCCGGACGTGCGTCTCGTCGGTGTGATTGACAAGGTTTCGGACCGTCTTCGGAGCGACACGGACGACGCCGCCAGCCGACACGTCGTGAACCTCGCCCTCGATGGCGATAGATCGGTCGTCGCCACGAACACCTCCTCCTGTCCGTCGTGGGCGTGGTCACCTCGCCCGTCTCGACGACTCGGTTCACTCGGAGGTCCGTACGGCCGAGCGGTTCGGTCAGTTTTCGCACGGTCGTCTCGCAGGTCTGGAATCGGTCGTTCTGTACGGCTCCGGGTTGGACGGTGTTGTTCGGACACGGCCGGGCATACACCGCCGACAATGGGGTTAGCTCTCGGCCGGCGAACGGGCGCGTTCGAGGATCAGATCCCGGAGGTCGCCCGCGTCGCGCAACGACGCGAGTTCGTCCTGACTGACGAGGGCGGTTCCCTCGACGGCGTCGCGCTTCTCGCGTTCCTCCGTGACGTACACCGACCGGGTGCGTGTCACCTCGCCCAGCGAGGACATGATGCGGGCGCGCTTCTCCGCGCTCCGGGTGAACGCCGAGTGTCCCGTCAGCAGGTTCTCTATCTCGTGGTCGCCGTCCTCGCTGACGGCGGTGAAGGGCGCGCGGTTCGTCGGGTGGACGGTGAAGCCGACGCGGGCGAGAACGGCGAGAACGTGGTCCTCGTCCGGGCCGACCGCGGGATCTTCCGGCGTTGGCTCCGCGTCACGGACCGACTCGGCCCCGTCGAGTACCTCGACGGGATCGCTGAACGGCTGGTCGAACAACTCCTCCAGTTTGATCGCCACCTCGATACTGGCGTTCATCCCGTCCTCGTACTTCGAGACGGTGCGCCGGGAGACGCCGAGTTCGGTCGCCAGCCGACCCAGACTCCAGCCACGTTCCTCGCGTTTGTCCGCGAGTAGGTCGCCGTCGATATTGACGTACAGTCCGCCCGGAGCCGCGTAGATGAGCGGCGGAACGTTCTCAACGAACAGGTCGAACGCGGTGTCGGGGTTGATCGCGGGGACCCCGTGTCGGAAATAGACCACCTCGGGTTTGAGGTCCTCGTCGCGGGTTCGGAGGCCGATTACGAGCGGCGTCGCCGACAGGTACGATCCGAGTCGCCGCATCTCGATGCCCGTCTCAGCGTCGAGACCGTCGACGTTGGCGAGAATCTTCACCAAGAGCAGGTCATCACCCCGCCGTGCGGCAAGGTCGAAGCTTTTGGGACGGATCGAACACCGGTCACTCACCACGAACCCCGCGTCCTGGAGCATCGCCGTGATGTTCCCGACCAGTGCTGACCGTGACATACCCAAAGGTAAGTGTTCCGTGACACATATATGTTGCGTCGGCACCCGGCTTACGTCTGGCGATTGGCACGACGACAGTCGGCGCCGGTGACGCCCGCAGAGCGCCAACCGTCGTCTTAGGTCCTTCCCATGAGTCGCCGCCCTACGCCCGTTCCATGAGCCGTCGTCTCGTGCGGACGCGAAACGGCTTTGACCGTCGACCCGCTCCTCCCGGCTGTGACGTTCGTTGGACTCGATGACACCGACTCCCGCGACCGTGGGATGTGTACGACGTACGTGGCGACCCGCGTGGCCACGGCCATCGAGGCGGCGGGCGGAACGGTCGATTGCACGCGACTGATCCGCCTCAACCCGTCGATCGAGTTCAAGACCCGCGGCAACGCCGCGCTTTGTCTCGAAACCGACCTCGACCCCGACCGAGCGTTCGACCTCGCGGTCGAGAACGTTGAGTCGCTGGCCGCGGTCGCGGACCCGAGAACGAGCCCGGGCGTCGTTGTTGCACACACGACGGCCGACGCCGTCCCCGATCCGGTTGCCGACCTCGCCCGACGGACACTCCGCGAACGTGTCGACCTCGACGAAGCGATCGAACTCGCCGACAGTCTGGGCTATCGACACCGTGGCTGGGACGGTGGCCGAGGTCGGATCGGTGCGCTCGCGGCGGTCGGTGCCGGCCGCGTTTTCAACGACTGGACGTACGAACACGTCGCCTACCGGTCGCTGGACCGGTGTGGGACCCCCCGAGCGGTCAACGCCGACAGCGTCTTCGCGGCGGCCGATGCCGGCGCGCCCGACGCGTGGGACACCGTCGACCGCGGAGAGGGGGAACTCGTCTGTGTCCCCGCCGCACCCGGTCCGGTTCTGTACGGCATCCGTGGCGACGACGCACGGACGGTCCGGGAGGTGGCCCGCGCCATCGACAGCGAACCGGTCGACCGGTCAGCGACCTTTCTGACCAATCAAGGGACCGATGCCCACCTCCAGCGTGGGGCGGTCGGGACGGTCCGGAACGGCCGAGCATACCGGGTCGACGCGGTCGTTGACGACGCCCCCGAAACGCGGGCGGGCGGCCACGTCCATCTGACGGTCCGTGATGGCGACGACCGCCTCCCCTGTGTGGCGTTCGAACCCACCAAGCGCTTCCGCGACCGGGTCCGTGCGCTTCACTCTGGCGACCGAGTGACGGTGTGTGGTGAGGTGAGTCGCGGCACACTCAAACTCGAGAAGTTCGCGCTCCGTGACCCTGTGACGACCGACCGCGCCGTACCGTCCTGTCCCGACTGCGGCCGGTCGATGGAGAGCGCCGGCCGTGACCAAGGCTACCGCTGCCGGGACTGCGGTACGACCGCACCCGGCCGGATCGACCGCAACCTCAACCGCGACCTCGATCCGGGGTGGTACGAGGTGCCACCGTGTGCCCGCCGCCATATCGCGAAACCGCTGATTCGAGGTGGGTTCGACGCACCGACCCACCCCGAGCGGTGATCTCACTCCCCGCAGGGTGCCGTTCAACGACCCGTTGACCGGCGGTAAGCGACATATATCGAAAAGGAACCAACCGCTATATGCAGGCGATGCTTAGTCGTCCCGAACACCGCCGAGGGGTCGAGCCGTGAGTTCGACCGACCGCCCCGATGTGACGACCGATAGCCCCGCCCTCGACCGGTGGCCGACGTTCAGGTTGGATCACGAAATCAACGACGGACGGTGTACAGTGTCTCCATCGACCCGACGCGCGGACGGTCAAACCGGCGCGTGGATCACCGCCCACGGCGACGCCTTCGTCGCTCTCGACGAGGTCCGGTAGCTCACTTTGCCCGTCCGGTGAGTGGAACAACGGTGTCGGCGTCGTCGCGGATGATCCCTCGCTTTCTGTAGCGACGGAGGCCCGCGGGCGCGACGGCGGCCGTGGGTTCGACTCGGAAGCCTCCATCACCGAGGGCTGTCGCCGCCCGTTCGACGGCCTCGCCCGACACCGCTATCGCGTCGCCGTTTGTCGTATCGAGTGCCGCCTCGATGGACTCCCGTTGCACCGGACTCCGGATCCGGATCCCGTCCGCGAGGTCGTTCGTCCCCTCGCTCCCGCTCCCGCCGCCGCGGCCGGCCGCAACCGGGTCGTACCCCGCCGCTTGCACGGCGAGCAGTCGGGGCATCCGGTCCGTCCACCCAGCCTCGACGAGGGCACGAAACCCGCGGTACGCGCCCAGCAGAAGCGTGCCGTGTCCCAGCGGCACCACCACGGCGTCCGGGACGGTCCAGTCGCGTTGTGCGGCCAGTTCGATGCCGAAGGTAGCGGTCCCAGCAAAGAAGGCAGGGTTCCACGCGTGGCTGGCGTACCACCCCTCGCCGGTCTCGACTGCCTGCCGACACGCCGCCGACACCGCCTCGCGGTCGCCGTCGACCGCCACGGCCGTCGCGCCGACCGACTCGACGGCCCGACGCTTGGCCGCCGTGACCGACGACGGAACGTAAATTTCGGCGTCGAGACCCGCACGGGCGGCGTAGGCGGCGACCGCCGCGCCGGCGTTGCCCGAGGAGTCCTCGACCACGCGGTCGACACCCAGTTCGATCGCCCGGGAGACGACCGTCGCCGCACCGCGGTCTTTGAAACTCCCGGTGGGTGAGACGTGTTCCAGTTTGAACGTCGCGTTCCACGCCGGCGCGTCGACGAGCGGGGTGAACCCCTCGCCGAGGGTGACGTGGGGGTCGATCGGGAGAAACGCCCCGAACGCCCAGACCCCGCGCCGACCGTCGAACGAGGTGAACGCGGGCGCCGGCCCGTCCGGCTTGGGCGTCGACGCGAACTCGAGGGGTGACCCGCAGGCACAGCGCCAACGGTCGGCGTAGGTCCGGTTGCAGTTCGGGCAGACGAGACCGACGGGCATGTCAGTAGCTGTCGACGTTCTTGCCGACGGAACAGACGTACTCGCCGGTGGCGACCTGCGGGAGGCGGCGACTCCGCCAGAAGATGCCGTCGTTGTCGGCGGTGATTCGGGCCTTCAACTCTCCGAATGGATCGGTCACCTCGAACAGCGTCTCGTCGGCGCTGACCCGGTCCCCGAGGTCGTGTTCGTAGCGGACGAGACCCCCCACCGGCGACCCGTACTGGTCGAACGCCTTCGCACGCGTCTGTGGGTCGACCGCCGCGTCGCCATCGAGAAAGCCGTACTCCCTGAGAACGTTGAACACGCCCTCGACACCCGTGGCGATGCTCCCCTCGTCCCAGCCGACGGCGCCGCCGAGTTCGGGATCGATCGCCGGCGTCCCGTCGGAGGGGGCGACCCGGGCGAGTTGACCATCCGGACCCTTCTGGTCGAGGACGTACCCGCATCCGAACGTCTTCGCGAGGTTGAGACAGTCGGAGTGGAGGCGGTGGCGGCGCCCACACCGAACCCGCACCTCATCGATCATCCGACTCGTCGACCCTTGGTGAAGGTCGAGAATGAGGTCGGCGTCCCGCGCGATATCGTAGGTGGCGGCGGCGATACGTTCACTCGACGTGCCGTTCTCGTCGCCCGGGTACGCCCGGTTCATCTTCGTGTCGTCGATGGGATTGCGGTGTTTGGCGACCTGAAACGCGTGGTAGTTGACGATGCCCACCAGGACCACCGTTCCGGCGAGTTCCGTCGGGTCGAGTCGCGGGACGACGCGTTGCACCACGCCGACACCGTTGAGTTCGTCGCCATCGCTCGCCGCCTGAACGTAGAGGGTCTTTCCGTCGCGAGCCCCCTTAACGACGGCCACCGGGAGTCCGAACCTACTGCCATCACGCGTCTCGCCGACGTCGAGACGGCCGGTGTCGACCGTCCCAGGTGAGGCGTTCGCGCTTCCCACCGAAGTCATTATTCGACACATGGACTCGCCCCCTTTGAGCGATTCGGTCGCGAACGGGTGGTCGCGGCCGTCCATCCGTGGACAACGACGGGGATTTTACCGTGCGGTTCAAACGTAGTGTGTGAGCGACGAACGACCGGAACGCCCGCCCTCGGCGGGATTGCTCGATGCCCTGCAGGTCCGGCGCAACGCGGCTGTGGGCGTTGTCACCGGCGGTGTTCTCGCCGTTCTCGGCTATCTCGTCCGCGTTCTCGAACTTGCCGGCCCCGCCGAGGGCACCCAATCGTACCCCGTCGTCGGGCCCGAAGGGTGGTTCCTGATTCTCGGTTTCGTTCTCGCGTCGGCGACGGCGTTGCTCGTGACGGCGGCGCTGACGGCCGCGACGGCCTACCGCCTCACCCGCCGTCTGTAGGGTCGTCGTCGCCGGCCAACTCGGCGAGGCGCGACGCCCCGGTACGGGTCCCTTTGGCGATGATGACGTCGTCGGCGTGGACGGCCGTCTCCGGGCCGGGCGAAATCGCCCAGTCGCCGTCGCCGCGCCGCACCGCGATCACGCGCATTCCCGTCGCGGTCTTTACCTCGAGTTCGCCGAGTGAGGCGTCCGCGAGACGCGCTCCCTCGCCGACGGCGACGCGGACGATCACCTCGTCGGACTCCTCGACGGCGGCGGCGACGACCGGGTGGGTGTCCAACCCCCTGAGAACGCCTTCGCTGATCTCCACGGCGGCGTCGCTGATCACCTCCGTCGCGCTTGCGAGGTGGACCAGTCCCCGAAGCGAGATGGGGTCTTCGACCCGCCCGGCGGCGCGCAACACCCACGCCTCGAACCGCGATTTCAGCGCGTCCACCTCCGCTTCGAGTTCCACCACCTCGGCGGCCACCCCCTCGCTGTCGAAGAGAACGGAGCCGTATGCCAGATCCACCGCGAGTTCGCTCATGTTTTTCATCAACACGATGGAGTCGACCGCTCGATCCAGATCGTCGATGGTGGAGTCGACCGGTTCGGGCGGGTCGTACGCGTCGCCGGTGACGGCGCCGTACGCAGACGAGAGCGCCGCCTCGGTCCCGCGGAGGAGGGCAACGTCGTCGGCGTCGAGGCTCGTCTCCCGGTCGGGGTTGACGATCCACTCGCCGGCCCGCCGGATCGCGATCACCCGGACACCCGTCTCGGTCTCGAAACTGCAGTCGCTGAGCGTCCGGCCGGCGAACTCGGAGTCGCCCGTGACCCGTCCGCGGACGACCGTCTCCATCGCCTCGGGAATGGCCGTCCGCATCGCCTCGGGGACGCCGATATCCCCCAGAACGATCTTGGCGATATCGCCGGCGGCGTCGCTGATCTTCTCGGCGGCGCCGACGACGCCGAGAACGGGTGCGAGCGCCTCGGCGTCCTCCGGACTCCGGGCCGCCATCAGGAGACTCATCCGTGCCTGCAGTTGCAACACGTCCATCCGTTCTTCGAGTTCGAGCACCTCCGCGGCCACCTCGTCGCTCCCGTGGAGCACCGCCGAGTACGACAGGTCGATGAGGAGTTCGGCCGTGTCTTTCATCTCCGCGAGGACGGCTTTCACGCTGACCGGTTCGTACGACACGTCCCCGGGATCCATACCCAAACACCCGCACCCGGAGGGTAAAAGTCCCCTGCCGGACTCGACCGGGTCGGTGGCCTTTCGGTCCGCTCGGCGAACGGCGGCCGAACGACGGACCTGCGGTCGGCCCCGCGGCGACGCCGAATCGGGGGGAGGTCGTGTTCGCGGCGATTTCAGCCACCTGAGCCGCCGCCGTCGTTGCCGGTCAGACTCCCGGCGCCGACCGCTGTGGACGACATCGGAGATTCGAGAAGTTTTAATTCACCGGCGGCCGTACTCGGTACCGACCGATGGCCATCGACCCGCGAAACTACGACCTCGACGAGCTCCGGGCGGCCAGCGGCACGCCACGGACGGCCGACCCAGGGGCCGAAGCGGGTGTGGCCGGGGACGCGAGAAACGCGGACACCGACACCGACGACCACTGGCCGGGCGACTGGCACGACGGCCTTCGGGGCCGCCGGCCGACCGCTCCCGACGCCGGGCGACCGACGGCCGACGCGGCGTTCGAGGCGTCCGTGGCCCGGGATCTGGCCGCGCTAGACCGGGACGCGGACGACCTCACCAGACCGTACCTCCCCGCGCTCCCGGCGGCTTTGCCCGCCGAGATGCTGATCTTCGACTGGCTGGAGTTTCTGTTGTTGCGGGCGGGCCGCGAGTCGGTGGCCGATGCCATCGCGTTCTACGAGTCGGTCGGATGGGTCGGCGCCGACGCCGCCGATACCCTCGATGCGTACCTCTCGGGGTTGGACGAGCCACAAGCCGGTGCCGGCAACGGCTTAGACGCCGCCGACCACCGCGTGAGCCTCCACTACGTCGCACGGCTGGCGTCGCTCGCCCGTGGGCACCGGGAGTGATTATTTATCACACCCGCGTGTAGCCCGGATGCATGAATGACTCCGATGACCCAGACGCCGACACCGGCGCCCCGACGCCCATCGGCGTGAAGTTGGGCAGCACCCGGACGGTGATCGCCATCCCCGACGGTGACGGTCTGCGGACGGTGAAGACGTTGACCTGTCTCGCGACGTACGAGGACGTGATCACCGGCGAGGAGCGGGTGCTCTACGGCGAGGAGGCGGCGACCGAGTACCCCGAGCGCGTGCGGTACACCCTCCGATCCGGGCTTCCCGAGGACGAGGGCGGCGCAGACCTGACCGCGACGTTTTTCCAGGAGGTTATCGAGGCCAACGACGTACCTGCCGACAGCGCCGTTGTCTACGCCATCCCGACCATCGACAACGAGCGTGGCCTGCAGAACCTCCAGTCGGTCATCGAGGGCAGCGCAATCGGCGGGGCGCTGATCCGGAGCTACCCCGAGTCGCTGTGTGGGTCGGTGCCCGCATTGGGCGAGGGGCTCGAGGCGGTCGACGACATCTTTGTCACCGTCAATCTGGGCTCGACCAACCTCGAAGCCTCGGCATACCGGCGGGGCGAACAGCTCGTCCCGTTCACCACCGGCGCGGTGACGGGCAACGAGGTGGACCGCATGATCGCCAACTACGTCGAGGAGGAGACGCAGGGGCGGGTCAACATCGACAACACGACCGCCCGCGAGTACAAGGAGGACCACGCCGACCTCGTCGACTTCGAGCCGTTTACCGATGTGATCCAACAGCCCGGCGGCGGCTCCCACGAGTTCACCATCGAGCGCAGCGTGGTTGACGCCGTCGACGAGTACGTCGACGAGGCCGTTGAGGAGGTGGCCAACGCTTTCCTCCCGGAGCTTGCAAACGATCATATAAAGGTGTACCAGCTGGCGCTTGACCACCCAATCGTGCTCACGGGCGGTATGGCCTGCATCCCGGGCATCGTCGACGAGTTCGAGAAGCGCCTGTCCGAGGAACTCGGCCGCGAGGTGTCCGCTATCGCCCCCGAGGAGCCGGCGCTGTCTGCTGCGGTAGGGGCACAGCGCATCGCGGAGCGACTGGTCGACGCCGACGCGTCTTGAACACCGACGACGCTTTGTCCCGGCCCCCACACCAGTACGCATGAAACAGGCCATCGTCGCACGCACTGACCTCGGTATGGGACAGGGAAAACTGGCCGCGCAGGTCGCACACGCGGCGCTGTCGGCTTCAGAGGACGCCGCCGACCGTACCCGCCGAGCGTGGAAAGGCGAGGGACAAAAGAAGGTGGTGTTGAAAGGGAGCGGCGAGCGCGACCTGTTCGAACTGGCCGACGCCGCCGAGCGGGCGGGCCTCCCCCACGCCATCGTCCGCGATGCCGGGCACACCCAATTGGAACCGGGGACCGTGACGACACTCGCCGTCGGCCCGGCCGACGACGACGAGGTGGACCGCGTGACCGGTGATCTGTCGCTGTACTGACAACGTTACGACCGATACCGTTGGCGTGAGCGATGAGGTGGGTGCGTCACCGACCGCCGCGGTCGTCGCTGGCCGGGAGCGAGACGACCGGGTCGGAGTCGGCGTCGTCACCGCACTTTCGTTCTGTCGAACGGCCCGGCCCCGTCCCGTTCTGACCGGGACCGACAACGACTCCCGTCGGGGACGCGAACCCCAACCGACGACCCGATGCGCGAGGCACACCCGCTGGAACGACAGGTCGGCATCGATCACTACGTGAGCGACGGACCGGGCGTCGGTGGGCGACTCCGGGACGACCCCGCGGAGTTTCGGGTCAGAGAACTCGAGAGCAAAGCGATCGATCCCGAACCCCTCGACGCCGACCCGTCGTCGTACCCCCACCTGTTGGTCCGGGCGACGCTCACCGACTGGGACACCAACGACTTCGTCGGTGCGCTCTCAAACGCTATGGGGATCAGCCGCGAGCGGGTGTCGTGGGCCGGCACGAAGGACAAGCGCGCGGTCACGACCCAACTGGTTTCGATACGCGGGGTCGGCCCACCCGACCTACCCGACCTCTCGGGGGTGACCCTCGATCCGGTCGGTCGGGTCGGTCGCAACCTGGAGTTCGGTGACCTCGCGGGCAACGCCTTCGAGATCACGATCCGCAACCCCGACGATCCGACGGCGGTCGACGCCGTCACCGACGACCTCGCCGCGTTCGGTGGCGACCGGGTCGCCGTGCCGAACGTCTTCGGCCACCAGCGGTTCGGCAGCAAGCGTCCCGTGACCCACGAGGTGGGTCTGTGTGTCGTCCGCGGCGAGTGGCGCGAGGCGGTTCTGACCTACGTCGGTAACCCCGCCGAGACCGAACCCGACCGGACCCAGGAGGCGCGGGCGACGGTCGAGGCGGTCGCGTCGGCCCCCGCTCCGGACTGGACCGAGGCGCTCGCCGCGGTCCCCGGCCACCTTGGCTACGAACGGTCGATGCTCCATACGCTCGTCGAGAACGGGGGGACCGAACCGTCGGACTTCCGGGAGGCACTGGAGGCGGTTCCGTGGAACCTCCAGCGACTGTTCGTCCACGCGGCACAGTCCTACGCGTTCAACCGCATCGTTTCGGCGCGACTGCGTGCGGGCCTTCCTTTCGACCGTCCCGTTGCCGGCGACGTGGTTTGTTTCGCGGATTCCGACGCTCCCGAGGACCTGCCTTTGCCCGACACCGACCGCCTCCAACGGGTGACCGGATCCCGGGTCGATGTGGTGAGTCGCCACTGCGAGCGCGGGCGTGCCTTTGTCACCGCACCGCTGCTTGGCACGGAGACAGAACTGGGTGACGGCGACCCCGGCGAGGTCGAGCGTGCGGTGTTCGACGACCTCGACCTCGCACCCGCGGATTTCGACCTGCCGGGCGACTTCGACTCGACTGGGACGCGGCGGCCGATTCTCGTCGGCGCGGGGCCGACGGTCGAGCGCGACCCTCTCACGCTCTCCTTTTCGCTCCCCCGAGGGTCGTACGCAACGGCCGTTCTCCGGGAGTATCTGAAGGTCGACCCGCGGGCGCTTTAGCCCTCGGCCGCGGCGGCGTCCCACCGTCCACGGTCGTGAGCGCACCACGGTCGGAGAGGGTGACCGTCTCGGGAGTGAGGCGGTCGGCCACGCCCGTGACCGCCCACACACCGACCGCGAAACCGAGCGTCGGTAACAAGAAGCGACGGTTCCGACGACGGCTCTACCGGAGAACGGGACGGTGGTGGGGCTTCGGACGTGGGCAAGCGGCCCGTTTGCGGGCGCGAGGGATGGACTTATCCGGTGTCATCGTCTCCGTCCGGCATGGAGTGTCGGCGGTGTGGATCCCCGCTCGATCGCCCGGGCGACTACTGTTTGGTCTGTCACACCGCCAACTGCGACACCGTCGTTCTCGACATCGACGCCGACCGCGCCCACCTGACCATGCTTGACGAGGAGGCGACGGTGGGCGAGACGACGATCACCACCCATCCGGAACCCGAGGGGAAACCCCGTGTCGTGGAGCGGCGTAATTTCGCCGGCCGGATCGCGGACGAACTCCGCCGAAAGCGCCCGGAGACGGTGTTTTCGGCTGGCGACCGTGAGATCATCCGGGCGGTGCGTGGGGAGACCCGGTACGAGTTCTTCCGCGTCGCGGGTGAAGATCCCGTAACAGTGGTGCTAGAACGGCGCGGCGAACGTGCCTTGGAGGTGGTCGAGACGCCGCCTAAGGAGAAACTCGGAGGGCGGCATACGACGCTGATCGGCGACCGTGAGGGCCGTCGCGCCATCTCGACGGTCGCCAACCACCCGCACGTCAAAAAGATCGTTCCCGGGCCGATCGACGCCAGTGGGACGGGATCGCAGTCCGGCTTGCGGGCGAAGGTGACGCGGGCCGACGGTAACGGCAACGTCCGCCTTCTTCTGCGCGACGGGTCAAGCGTCCAGGAGAACCGCATCGTTACGACGGCGATGGACCGCGAAACCGGCGAGCGAGTCCGAGACGACCTGAACGAGGAACTCGCGGCCGTCGACCTGCAGTAACCTCGACCCGGACTCGCAGGGTTTATCCGTTCGCTCCCGGTATTTCGTGGTACTATGGCCGAGAACAAGGCACGCAGTACCGGGAGCGCGGGCCGATTTGGCGCGCGCTACGGGCGCGTCGCCCGCCGACGGGTCAAAGAAATCGAAAGCGACATGCAGAACGCCACCCTCGACGGCGACGACGTCACCCGAATCGGGACGGGCGTCTGGAAAAACGAGGAGACAGGCGAGACGTTCACCGGCGGTGCGTACCGGCCGGAGACGCCCGGTGGCCGGACGGTGAAACGGTCGATCCGTGCGGCACTTTCCACCGACGACGAGTAATGAGCTACAAATGTTCCCGGTGTAAGCGCGATGTCGAACTCGACGAGTACGGCGGGGTTCGATGCCCGTACTGTGGCCATCGGGTGCTTTTGAAGGAACGTGCCCCGACGGTCAAGGAAGTTAACGTCGAGTAGCCAGTCCGTGGTCGATGAGTCGGGGATCGACGACGCGCCACACCGCCTCTCCCTTCGTTTCGAGTACGACACCGCTCGGCGCGCCCGGATCGTCGAGCGCAGCGTCCGCGCCGAGGCCGGCGAGGTCGACGACCCCCGGTCGGCGGCGCGGGTCGACCGAGTCCCGTCGGACGGGTCGTCGTCTCGCGATACCGTCCGCGTGCGCATCGGCGCGGCCGACCTCGTTGCCCTGCGGGCCGGCACGAACAGTTGGCAACGACTGCTCACCGTGGCGGAGTCCGTCGCCACGGCCGCCGGCCGGTAGCGTCGCGGAATACGGGGCTTTTTCACTCCGGGACACCACCATCTGTTCATGCAAGGAAATCTGCCGCCGGAAGCCCAGGAGAAACTTGAGGAACTGCAGGATCTGCAGGAGACCGCCCAACAGGTCGCCGCACAGAAACAGCAGTCCGAAACTGCGCTCAACGAGTCCAAAACGGCGCTCGACGCCCTCGGAGACATCGACGAGGACACGCCGATGTACCGCGAGGTCGGCGAACTTCTCGTCGAAACGGAGTACAACGATGCCGAGGAGGACCTCGAAGAAAAGGTCGAAAATCTCGAGGTTCGTGTCGAGCAACTGAGCAAACAAGAGGAGCGCGTCCGCGAGCAGTTCGAATCGCTCCAACAGGAACTCCAGCAGATGCTGCAGGGCGGTGCCGGCGGCGGTCCGATGGGACCGGGTGGCGCCGGCGGCGCGTAAGGCCGTGCCGGACACCGACGAACCGGACGACGAGACGGTTGTACGGACGGCGGCCGAGGCGGCCGAGGGAACCGTCTTTGCACACTACCGACAGTCCTCCGTCCGCGATCTGGACGTGACGGTGACGTTCGAGGAGGGTGTTCTCGAGGTCGACGTGTACCTGAACGTCCCCGACGACGCCGCAGACACGGACGCAGACCCGGAGACGGTGGCCGACGAGGCCGCCCGGACGGCACGTGATGCCGTCGACGACTTATTCGACGAGTGATTCCCCCTCTATCTGCGGTTGTGTCCGGATAAAAGGGTGCCTACCGCCGCTGCACGTATACGCCACGGACCGTACAGCCGGACGAACTGGCCACACGACGTGAGACACACCCGTGTGGTTCTCCGACCCCAGCCACCGCGTTCGCGGCCGTGCCGACGACCGATGTCGCCGACGGTGGCCGGACCGACGCCGACACGGCGGCCGGCGTCTCGTTCTCCGCCGTGGGGGGCGTGACCGCTCACGCTGCCACCGACCCCAGGGATTCACCCCGGGTTCGAGAACGGCACGCCCGGAAGCGGGCCGAACCGGGCGGCAGCGAGGCCGTCGCCGGGTGCGAGCGCGGCGGTCGCCGAACGGTAAGCCGTGGCTGTGTCCACACTCACGGGCGGGCAAGGTACTTCTGTGCCGCTTTCTAATGGAGGGTATGCGAAAGCGGGCATCCGTTGGTCTCGCGGTACTGATAATCCTCGCGTCGGTCGTTCCTGCGGCCGCCGTCGGTGAGCGGCCGGCGGCCGTCGGCGACGACGGGGAGATAACACCCCAGCGTGCCGATCCGAGCGAGGACGTCATCGGCTGGGAAGGTGGCTACTGGCACAACGAATCGATCGACGTCGACCAGTCCGACGGGCTGACCGACGAGGAAGTAGACGCCTACGTCAGCCGTGCGATGGCGCGCGTGGAGTATATTCGCGAAAAGGAGTTCGAGTCCGACGTCCCCGTAGAAATCCTCTCCCGTGATGAGTTCGAGCAACGACAGTCGGGCAACACTTCAAGCAACGCCTCCTTCGACGCGTGGAACGATCAGGTGTGGGAGGCGCTGTTTATCATCGGTGAGGACAGGGAGGCAAACGAGGCCCTCCAGAGTGCGTCCGGACAGACGACCGCGGGCTTCTACGCGCCGGCCGACGACCGCATCCGGATCATCACCGACTCGCCCGACAACCCGACCATCGACAACGCAACGTTGGTGCACGAACTCGTCCACGCTCTCCAAGACCAGAACGGGGCGCTGGGCGAGCGCATCGCCGACACGGAAACCCAGGACGCTGACCTCGCCGTCGACGGTGTTGTGGAGGGTGAGGCCAACTACATCCAGCAACGGTACACCGAGCGGTGTGGCGACGAGTGGGAGTGTGTGGGGACCCCGAGCGACGACTCCTCGGCCGACGAGCCGCCGAACCTCGGTATCCTGCTGACGCTCCTCCAACCGTACTCCGATGGCCCGGTGTACGTCGACCAGCGCCTCGAAGAGGAGGGCTGGAGCGCAATCGACGCGGAGTTCGAGGAGCCGCCTCAGTCGACCGAACAGGTCATCCACCAGACGGACGAGGAACCGACGCCCATCGAGTACGAGGACCGCGCCCGCAACGGCTGGGAGACCTTCCCCAATCAGGGTGAAAACGGCTCGGACACCGTCGGCGAGGCATCGATGTACGTGATGTTCTGGTATCAGGCGCGGACGGCCAGAGCCGACACCATCCCGGTTCGGTCCGTGACCCGGACCTCGGGGTCGTTCGACATATACAACTACGACGCCGAACCCTCGGCCGGGTGGGGGAACGACCGGGTGTTCCCCTACCAGAAGGGCAGCGGTGACGACGCCCAACACGGCTACGTCTGGACCACCGAGTGGGACAGTGAGGAGGACGCCGACGAGTTCGTTGAGGCGTACCGCGCCATTCTCGACGCACAGGGTGCGACCCAACAGAACGGCCTGTACGTCATCCCTGACGGCGAGTTCGAGGACGCCTTCCGGATCGACCGCGACGGCACGCGCGTCACCATTGTCAACGGGCCGACACCCGAAGCGGTGTCCGATATCCGGCCCCCCACCGACGGATCGAGTGCCGCCGACGAGCTGGACGGTGACGGGGCAGACGGAGCCGACTCGACCGACGGAACCGACTCGACTGACGACGGTGAGGGCGACGACTCCGGCACCGGCTCCGATGACGGTGGTGACGGCGGCTCGACCGGGCTGGAAGCACCCGGATTCGGCGCGTTAACGGCCGTGATTGCTCTTGTCGCTGCGGCACTCGTCGCGCTCCGCCGACGCGACTGACGACCGACGACCGACGACCGACGGTTGGTGGCTGGCGGCACCCTTTTTGTTTCACGACGACCACGACCGGAGCGTGCGCTCCGCTCGCTTGACGCTCCTGCTGACGGTTCTTGTCGTTCTCGCCGGCTGTGGCGGAAGCCCGGCGTCGGGTGGCGACACCACCCCGAAGACGCCGACGCCGACATCGACGCCGGTGCCAACGGGAGTGGAGCCCACGACGCCGGCACCCACCACGAGCACGCCGCCACCCACGGTCACGCCGGACCGCGACGGCTTCACGGACCCGGAGACTGATCGACTGGGCTGGGAGGCGGGCTACTGGTACGACGAACCGCTCCCCGTAAACGCGAGCGATGGCCTGAACGACAGCGAGCGGGCGGCAGTCGCCGCGCGGACGATGGCCCGGGTTGAGCGGATTCGGGCCCTTGAGTTCGGGTCGTCGGTCCCGGTTGAGGTGGTTGACCGCGAGGCGTACCGCGCCGGTGAGGAGGTGACGGCGACGGCGTGGGACGAGCAGGTGTGGGAAGCGCTTCTGTTGATCGGCGAGGATCGATCGGTCGAGCGCGTCTTCGAGTCGTTCTACGGCGCGTCCGTACAGGGATCCTAAGTGCCGAGCGAGAACCGCATCGTGGCCGTGAGCGAGGCCGACCGCCCGACGCTCGACCGGCAGACGTTGGCCCACGAACTCGTCCACGCCCTGCAGGACCAGCAGTTCGGGTTCGACCGGAACGCCAGCCGGTCCCGCGACGAGCGGTTGGCGCGACAGGCGCTGATCGAGGGCGACGCGGGCTACGTCGCGGCGCGGTACGAGGAACGCTGTGAGGCGGCGTGGTCGTGTCTGCCCCGCCCCGACGACGGTCCGGGAGCCGGTCTCGACGGCGACATGGGCGTCTACGTCGCGACCTACCAGCCATACAGCGACGGCCCGGCGTTGATCCACCGACTCCGAGAACGCGGCGGGTGGGCGGCCGTCAACGCCGCCTATGACGCCCCGCCGACGACGGCATCACAGGTGATCCACCCCGACCGCTACCCCGAGTGGTCGGCCCAGCGCGTCCGGGTTGAGGACAGGTCGGCGGCGAACTGGAGCCGGTTCGACCGCTCGCCACCGGGGACGACCGTGGGCGAAGCGTCGGTGTTCGCGCTTCTCCACGCAAACGGCGGGGTGGCGCCGTTCCACCTCCAGCGGCCGACCCGGCCTTACCGGCGCTACAACTACACCCACACAACGTCGACTGGATGGGCCGGCGACAGACTCGTCCCCTACCGGAGCGCCGAGGGTGAGTACGGCTACGTCTTCCGGACCGAGTGGGAGACAACGGGCGACGCCGCCGCCTTCGCCATCGCCTACCGCGAACTCCTGCGGGAGCGTTGGGGGGCCGAACGCCGCGAGGGCGACGTGCTGGTGGTTCCTTCGGGACCGTACGCCGATGCTTTCCGCGTCCGGCGCTCGGGGACGACGGTTACGGTGACGAACGCGCCGACGGCCGCCGACCTCGAGTCGGTTCACGGAGACTGAAGAGGAATCTTCTTCGAAAGCATCGACCGAACAGACGGATTTTTCACTCACGGGGGCGAAGGCAAAGCGATGCCACCGTTCGATATCGTCGGACCCGAGGCGATCAGCGAGGGGACGGCGACCGACGCGTACTTCACCCGGACGGAGACGACCCTCCGGCACGCCGGTCGAAACCCGCGGGTCGTCGCCGAGGTGACGGCCGATCAGTTCCCCGACGGCGACTTCGAACTCCTTGCGGGTGTAAAAGACGCCGCAGCCCTTCTTTCGGGTCGCGGTGTTGACGTCGACGCGATGTGTGAGGGGCAGTTGTTCGACGGCGGGCCTGTTCTCCGGATCGAGGGGCCGTATCTGGAGTTCGCCCGGTTCGAGACGTCGCTGCTTGGCTTTCTTTCACACGCGAGTGGGATGGCGACGGCGGCTCTGGCGGCCCGCCGGGCCGCACCCGAGTCGACGGTGCTTTCCTTCGGTGCGCGCCACGTCCACCCTTCTATCGCGGCCGTTGTTGAGCGGAGTGCACTGCTCGCTGGGCTCGATGGCTTCTCACACGTCGCCGCAGGCGAGGTGCTCGGCCGCGAGGCCGGCGGGACGATGCCCCACGCGTTGTTGATCTGTTTCGGCCGTGGGAAGCAAGAAACGGCGTGGCGGGCGTTCGACGAGGCGGTCGGTCCGGAGGTGCCCCGCGTTGCGCTGTGTGACACCTACGGCGACGAGGTCGGCGAGGTGTTGCGCGCCGTCGAGACGTTGGGAGACGACCTCGACAGCGTCCGCATCGACACGACGGGGTCGCGCCGGGGGGACCTCCGGCATATCATCCGCGAAATCCGGTGGGAACTCGATGCCCGCGGCCACGAGGACGTGGACGTGTTCGCAAGCGGTGGTCTCGGCCCCGACGCCCTGCGCTCGCTCCGAGACGTGGCCGACGGCTTCGGCGTTGGTGGCTACGTCTCGGACGCCGACCCCGTGGATTTCGCACTCGATATCGTCGAGGTCGAGGGAGAACCGGCGGCAAAGCGTGGGAAACTCTCGGGGACGAAACAAGCGTACCGGACGCCCGATGGCGGCCACCATGTCGGCTTGGCCGACCGCGAGGGGCCGGCAGCGGCGGAGCCGTTGCTGGAGGCGTTGATCCGGGACGGTGAGGTGGTTCGGGAGTTCGATCTGGATGCCGCGACAGAACGAGCACTGGCCGACGCGTCGGCCACGGGCTTTGGCGGGGACTAAAGCTGTTCGACGCTACCGCCGCCGGGGCGTTCGCGGAACACCTGTCCGTCGAACAGGGTGATCATGGTGTCGTCATCCTGCCAGGCGAGGGGGGTAAGCCCGGCCTTCCGGCAGGCGTGTGTGAGAAACTGCTCCTCGTTCCAGTCGTTTTCGACCGGGAGTGTGGGATACATCCACGCGTGTTGGCCGTCGGCATCGACGGCGATGCCGTGGGTGCCGAGTTCGAGGTCCGACGCCGGATCGTTTGTGAGAACGTGGTTTCCGACGACGCAGATAGAGATGTTGAGGCTCTCTAGCTCCGGCGGTTCGACCTCGGAACCACAGGAGTCATCGGAGGCCGCCGTGATGGCGGCGTCGACGATGGCGTGTCCGAGCTGGTCGGTGCTACGGTAGGCCCCGGCACAGCCGCGGAGTCGCCCCCGCCCTCGGGTCGAGGTGATCCGGACGAACGCCCCAGTTCGCGTATAAAACGCATCGCGCATGCTTCCCGGCTGTTCTCGCTGGCCCTGGAGTACGTACGCCTCCACCGCTTCACGAGCCAGTTCGACCGCCCGGGCTCCATCGTCGTAAGAAAGGTGTACCGTCTGCGCCTCGGACATACAGCGTACGACGCTCCGGACTGACTTGAACCCTTCCTTTCCGAGCAAAGAACCGTGATGTATTATCCACAACCTATCCACGGTTCGCTTTGTCGACCGAACGGCTTATTCGACGGTCAGGCGTAGCTTGCATCGGCAGAGAGAGCCCGGCCCCCGTGCCGTCAGGCACGAGGAAAGTCCCCCCACCGTCCGGACGGGTGACCGGGCGCAAGCCCGGAGTCGGAGACGGCTGGCTCTGGAACAGAAACGAGACCACTCGGCCCGACCGATGAGGTGTGCGAACCCGAGCGAAAGCGACGGGAGTTAACCCACCGAGGGAAGCGTAACCGACGGTCACGGAACACGCGAGCGGTAGACGCCGCGAGCGGGGAGACACTACGCGTCTCCCGAGACCCGGCGACCCGTTCACGGGACCAGCCGGGTCCTATGACGGCCGAGAACGGATGGAACGGCGAATCCCCACCGGTGCAAGTCCGCCTCGTCAAGGTAGTCCGGACGCGGAGGCGGACGCTCAGCCGAATGCCGGGTCGAACAGAAGGGGGCTTACTCCTCTCAGCCACTTTCCTTTCCGGCCACCACGCCGCGTCTCCCGGTTTGTCTCGTTCATGACACCCACGCCGACAGCCCCGGATGATCCGCGACCACCCTGTCTGCGCCCGCCGCTACCGCGTCGACCGCCGCCTGCCACGTCCGCCCCGTCAAAACGTTGACCGTGCGGTCGACGGTGTCGACATCCGCGTTTCGGACGGCCGACAGCGACGTATGGATCGCCCCGGCGCCGTACCGACCGGCGTGCCGTCGACGCAGGCGACGGTGCCGGCCTCGACGCGGTCGGCGCGGGCGGCGGTCGCACGGACCGCCGCGACCATGTTCTCTGGGTTGACGCCCGCGAATCCACATGGGCGATACCGGTCGTCACGGCCGTTCGAACCCGTTTTCCCACCGAAAGACGCCATCCCGCTGGATCGTCTCGTCGTCGACGGTCAGCCGTGATCCCTCGCCCGTCCGGGCGATGAGGTCGACGTGGATCGCGCTGTCGTTTCCGGTTTCCCCGTCGGGCAGGCAGGCGTCGTAGGCGCGGCCGAGCGCGAGGTGGACGGTCCCCGCCATCTTCTCGTCGAAGAGAACGGTGTCGGTCGGTCGGGTGATGCCGCGGTTCATACCGACGCCGAGTTCCCCGGCGTGTTGCGCTCCGTCGTCGGTGTTGAGCAGTTCCCCGAGCGCCGCCTCACCCTCCGCAGCGGCGTGGTCGACGACCGCACCGTCTTCGAACACGAGGCGGGCATCCCGGAGCCGACGGCCACGGACGGTGATCGGCACGTCGAAGCCGATTTCACCCTCGACGGTTCCCGGCGCGGTGAACACCTCGCCGCTGGGGAGGTTGTGGGAGTCGTAAGCGACGCTTGCGGCGCTGTTGACCGCCGTTCGCCCGTCGATATCGAGCGTGAGATCCGTCCCCGTTTCTTCGGCGACGATCCGGACCTCGCTTCCGGCGTCAAGGATATCTTTCAGCTGGCCCATCTCCGTCGCGAGTTCCTCCCAATCCCGGAGTACGGCGTCGTACACGAAGTCGCGGTAGGCCTCGTATGACATCCCCGCGGCCTGTGCGAGCGAGCGCGTGGGGTGGACCGTCGACACCCAGTCGGTCGCCATGCGTGCCTCCCGGGCGTCGGACCGGGCGCGGTCGGACGCGTTTCGGACGTCACCCGGCACGTCGGCCGTCGCCGCGGTGTTGCGCCCCCCGCCCAGCGAGAGGTAGACGTCGGCGGCCTCGTACAACGCCCGTTCGGCGTCGTTCGGGCTGAACTCGCCGTCGTGAGCGCGGAGGTACGCCCGCGACACCTCGTCGGAGCCGTAGGTGGCGAGCAGGTTCGCCTCCCGGTCACCGAGAACGGCGGCGACGGCGACGGCGAGGTCGTGTGCGCCCTCTGCGACGCGTACCACCACGTTGTCTCCGGGGTCGACCCGGGCGCTCCAGTCGACGAGCGTCTCGGCGTGGGCGCGGACGCGGTCGTCCATACGGGGGGATGGTCGCCGGGGCGCAAAACCCCGGCGGTCGGGGCGCCGAACCGGAACCACTACCTCCCGGCACGCGGGAGCACACGGTATGCAACTCGGAGTCGTCGGACTCGGACGGATGGGACGCATCGTCGTCGACCGCGTACTCGACGCCGGTCACGACGTGGTAGCGTTCGACATCGACGAGGCAGCGGTGGCGTCTGTCGCCGAGGCGGGCGCGGGACCGGCCGACTCGCTGTCCGACCTCGCCGACAGACTCGGCGGGGCGAAACGGATCTGGCTGATGGTGCCCGCCGGCGACGCGGTCGACGCCGCACTCGACGACCTCGCCCCACACCTCGGCGAGGAGGACGTGATCGTCGACGGCGGCAACTCCCACTTCGAGGACTCGGTCCGGCGGGCCGACTCGACGGACGCGGCGTATCTCGACTGCGGGACGAGTGGGGGTCCCGCCGGGGCGGAGCTTGGCTTCTCGCTCATGATCGGCGGGCCGGAGGCCGCCTACGAGACGATGCGGCCCGCCTTCGATGCCGTCGCCACCGGCCCCGACGGCCACGACCGCATGGGGCCGGCGGGGTCGGGCCACTACGTGAAGATGGTCCACAACGGCGTCGAGTACGCTCTGATGCAGGCCTACGGTGAGGGGTTCGAACTGCTCCACGAGGGCCGGTACGACCTCGACCTCGAAACGGTCGCGCGAACGTGGAACAACGGGGCCGTGATCCGGTCGTGGCTACTAGAACTCTGTGAGGAGGCGTTCCGCGAGGAGGGCGCCGACCTGGGCGATGTGGCCGACAACGTCGCCGGCGGGTCGACGGGAACGTGGACGGTCCAGGAGGCCCTCGAACGCGAGGTGCCGGTGCCGTTGATCCACCAGGCGCTCGCCGAGCGGTTCGCCTCGCGGCGGGAGCGGTTCTCGCGCCGGCTCGCCAATCGTCTGCGTTACGGCTTCGGCCGACACGAGGTCGCCCGGCGTGATGGAGCGTAGGGGACGACTCAGGCGTGGCGGATCCGGAGGAGGCGGTCGTCACGTGCCGTCGGGAACCCCCCTCCCGCCCGGCCGTCGCGGTTCGACGTGAGGGCGTACAGTTCACCGTCCGGACCCTGTTCGAGCGTGCGGAGTCGGCCGAACCTCCCCTCGAACAGCGGCGTCGACGCCGTCCGGTAGGCGTCGTCGAGGTGGGCGGCGTCGTGGGACTCGTCGTAGCCGTCTCCGAGCGGGTCGGGGGACAACGTGAGCGCGACGACCCGCTGGCTCCGGAGGCCGCCGACGAGCAGGCGGTGTCGCAGTCCGGGCACGTCGTCGCCGGTGTAGAAGGTCGCCCCGGAGGGAGCCCAGTCGGGTGCCGTCGCAACCGGCGGGACGTGGTCGGTGCCGGCGTAGAAGCCGAAGTTGTCGCCGGCGCGGACCTCGGGCCAGCCGTACGTTCCGTTCTGCCGGAGCACGCTTACCTCGTCGCCCACGCCGGGACCGTGTTCGGTCGCGAGCGCCGTTCCGTCGGGGAGCCACGCGAGACCCTGTGGGTTCCGGTGGCCGTGTGTGTGGACCCGTGCGTCGCCGGCCCATCCCCGGTCGGCCGGCGGAGTGCCCGTCGGTGTCACCCGCAGGATGCTTCCGGCGAGCGACGCCGGATCGCGGGTCCGCTCGGGGGTCTCGATGCCCGGATCGGCGTCGCCGACCGTTACCCAGAGATAGTTCGCCGGTCCGAACTCCAACCGACCGCCGTTGTGGAAGGTGTGAGCCGGGATGTCGTCGACGATGGGCCACGGGCCGTCGCCGCTCAGACCGTCGAACGCGACCACGCGGTTCCGACGCCCTGACCCCGTCTCGACGGTGTAGTACGCGTAGACCAGCGGCGGGTCCGGATACGTCGGGTGGACGGCAATGCCGAGTAGCCCTCCCTCACCCCCGCGGAGCCACCACCGGCTGTCGTCCGACCCCGGCGCTACCGCCCCCGTCGGGATCAGATCGTCCGGTTCTACCACGGGGTGTAACACGCCGTTTTCGTACCTGCTGATCCGACCGACGCGCTCTGAAAGAAACACATCGCCCGAGGGGGCAATGTCTATGTCCCACGGGATGGTTAGGTTCTCGATGAGTACTTCCACGTCGTAGTCGGCCGGCGGCGGCGCGGTCGGCGGTGTCCACGTGGGATCGTACCCCGACCACGCCGTCACGTCGTGGTCAACCGACGCGTCGTACAGTTCGTCCCCGACAGCCGTCGTGGTCCGGTCGACGCTCTCCCCGGCACAGCCCCCCAGCGCCGACACGGAGAGCGCCCCGCCGAGGCGACGGAGATACCACCGTCTGGTCGACTCGCCCGTCCGGTTCGCGTCACTGCGCATACTTTCGGCACGCCTAAAAAATACAAAATTCTATCGATAGCATGGGTTTCCGCGGAACCGTCTGCCACAGCCGTGTGGATCACAATCCCCTTAACCCCCGGCTCCGTATCGGCGCGCATGGTTGAGGTAAATCTGATCGGGTTGAGTGTCGGTGCGATACTGACGCTCACCGCCGTTACCCTCCATCTTTCGAGGGGCACGGGCTGGACCCCCACCACCGATATCTCGGGGGAGGTGCTCGAACGCCGGGCGGAGTCTGTTCCCGAAACGGGCTTCCCCGAACCGATGAACCGCGCCATCGGCGGCGGTGGCGGTGGGGCCGTCGCCGCCGGCGCCGTCACCGGCGAGGAGGGGGCTGAACTCGAAGGTGAGGCCGAGGCCGTCGAGGAGTCCGGCCCGTGGGACGTGCCCGACGACGAGGCCGAGACCTTCGAAATCGAGTACGCCAAGGAGGGTGACACGATCGAGGTGGCGGAAAACGAGACCGTTCTCGAAGCCGGCGAGGACGACGGTCTAGACCTGCCCTACGCCTGCCGGCAGGGCCAGTGTGTCTCCTGTGCCGGCCAGATCACCGCCGGCGACAACAGCGAGGAGTACGTCGTCCACGACGACCAACAGATGCTTGACGACGGCGAACTCAACGACGGCTACACGCTGACCTGTGTGGCGTACCCGAAAGCCGACTTCACCATCGAAACCGGCGAGGCACCCTGACGTTCCGGCCGTTACACCGTTTTTCACCGCTCAACGTTGTCGCCACGGTCGTGCAGAAGTTCACATCACGACCCCGCACACGGCGTCGTGAGTGTGCGCCCCTGTCGTACTCGCCCCCCGTCGAAGGCGCAACACCGGTCACGACTCAGTCGCCTGGCGCGGCGGCGGCGTCGTCGACACGGCCTGTGGCGCTGAACCGTGCACGGAGCGCGGGGATCACCGACCGGTCCATGGCGAACGGGCCGCTTCCCGTGATCAACAGGGCCGACGTGAGTCCGAACAGGGTGACGTGTGCCAACACCGGGTCATCCGGAAGCCCGAAGAGCGTGGTGGTGAGAATGACGAACCCGGCTCCGGCGGCACTCCGGGTGAACGTGCCGGTCAGAATAAACAGTCCGACGACGAGTTCGCCGAGACCTGCCCCGAACACCCACATCTCGGGGGCAATGGGGAAGACGGCCGTGAGATCGTACTTTTCGACGACCTGGAGTGCCTGCCCGGGGGCGAGCCACTTTTCGGTCACCCCGAGATAGGCGAAGTTGAGCCCGAGAAAGACACGGATGAGCAGGGGTGCGATCTCCTTTTCCACCCCGGCCTTCGCGAGGAGGTCCGGCACGGTCGGAGCATCCCGAAACCGACTCATAACCGTCCCATCGGTGAGAGTCAGCCGACGGAACAGGAGGTCGGCGCTTGGCTGCCCCGGTCCAACCACGAGAATACCGAGGAATCCGGCGATGTATTCGGAGGCGAGCAGGAACGTCGGGAAATTCGTCACCAACCCGACGGCGTAAATGACGAGACCCGCGGCCGCTGCGAGCCGCGTCACCAACCCGAACAACAGGAGAAAAGCCAGCGTGACCTGGACGAGGCGGGCCTCGACCGGCACGCTCGGGGTGAAAAAGTAGCCCCCGAAGCCCGCTCCCATGAGCGGAAGCCCGGTTGCGAGTCGCAACAGCCAGCCGAGATACGGTCGGTATGATTGGAGCGTCCGCCGAATCACCGTCACGTCTTTGAGATGGTCGCCGTAGCGGAGCCAGCCGGCAGTCGCGACGCTCACACCGACGCCGCCGGCGATGAGCAGCGTGAGGTTCACCGGCTCCGAGAGAACCGACAACAGGAACTTGACGACAGCTACCGAGTCGCCCGGACCGTCGGTGACGTAGTCGACGTGTGCGACCACCGGCCGCGATGCGACCAGCGTGCCCACGAGAACACCCGCCGCGACGCGATAGGGCCAGCCGAGCTTCATACCCCCTCAGTACGTGGACATCTGGGTTAAAAATTCGGCTCCGCGCAGGCTCGGTCGGCCCCTACAGACCGACGTTCGCCGCCAGCGGCCACACCTCGCTTGCGAGAACGAGAAAGGCGAGCGAACTACCGAGGAGCGCGACATTTTTCAGAAAGTTGTTGAACTCGTTTTGATACTGCTCCTCGGGCGCGTTCCAGAAGTCGTGCATCGTCGGCGTGGCGACGATCAGAAAGACGACGAGTGCGCCGGCCGCGACCGTCGGGTAGACGCCGAGCGCGATGCCAAGCCCACCGAACAACAGGAGGCCACCGGACATGGGAACACCAAGGGACGCGGCGGGGATACCTTTGGACCGTGCGTAGCCGATCATCGCTTCGGCGTCGATAAAGTGGTTCAAGCCGGTGAAGGCGAACACTGCCCCGAAGAGCACGCGAGCCAACAGAAAGGCGACACCCCCGCCCGCGGTGTCGAACATCATCCGACCACCCCTGTCGTCGGTGCAGTCGGTCGAAGCGAGCTATCGTTGTCGTTGTCGTCGATCATCGACCGTTCCTACGGGCCGCGGCGATATATGCGTTATCTGACACCCGTGTCACCGGGTGACGCGGGTGTTACCGGGACAATAACCTTCCGCCACCTGGTTCGTATCGAAACTGGTAATCCGGCGGCCGGCGTCGATCGGATATGTCGGACCAGGCCGGCGGCGACGCCGACACGTGTTATATCATCGATTCGCTCGAACAGATCGGCTCGCAGTGGCGACTGGCCGTTCTCCACGATCTGCAGGGCGAGGAGAAGCGGTTCAACGAACTCAAGCGCTCGACCGGCGCGAGTTCGCGGACGCTCTCCCGTGTCGTCGACGACCTTCAGGAGATGGGCTTTGTCGACCGCCGTCTCGAGGAGGATGCGCCGGTGGCGACGTACTACTCGCTCACAGAGAAGGGACGGTCGCTTTGTCCGGTGTTCGACGCCATCGATGAGTGGGCGCGGGAGTGGGTCGCCGACCCCGAGGTGGCAGTCGACGAGCGGCCGGCCTGACACCGCCCGCGCCGCGTGCCGCATCCGATGCGACATACTTAGCCGGCCTCGGTCCAATCTTCGCCCATGTCGAACCTTCTCGTCCGCGCGGCCCAGGGCGAACGGACCGAGCGTCCGCCGGTGTGGCTGATGCGACAGGCCGGCCGCCACATCCCCGAGTATCGCGAGATTCGGTCCGAATACAGTTTCCGGGAGGCAATCGAGACGCCGGAAGTGGCAAAGCGCATCACCCTCCTTCCGTGGGAGCTGTACGAACCCGACGGGCTGGTGATGTTTTCGGACATCCTGACCGTTCTCGAACCCCTCGGCTTCGACTATCACGTCGAGAGCGGCGTCGGCCCGGTCGTCGAGAACCCGGTCGAGAACCCCGAGGACGCCGACCGACCCCGCGGCTCGGTCGCGTCCGACCTCGGCTTCGTCGGCTCCCTTCTTGATGAACTCGTCGCGGAGGTGGGCGATCAGACGGCCATCGTCGGTTTCGCCGGTGGACCCTTTACGCTCGCGTCATACGCCGTTGCCGGCGGCGCGTCGCGAAACCACGGTCCGGTCCGGCGTTTCCGCGCCCGCCACCCGGACGCGTTCCGGACGCTGCTTTCCGCCTTTGCCGACGTCGTCCGGGAGTATCTGGAGTATCAGGCCGACCACGGCGCGGACGTGATCCAACTGTTCGACACGTACGCGGGCGTGCTCTCGCCGACCGACTACCGCGAGTTCGTCCTCCCGCTCCACCGCGAAATCCTCTCAGACCTTTCGGTCCCCTCCATCATCTTCGTCCGCAACATGGCCGGCCGCCTCGACAGCCTCGACCGCACCGGCGCCGACGTGGTCGGCCTCGACTGGACCGTCGACATGGCCGACGCACGCGCGGAACTCGGCGACCGACCGGTGCAGGGCAACCTCGACCCGCAGTATCTGTTTGGCTCCCCCGAGTTCGTCCGCGAGCGGACGAACGAGGTGATCGACGCCGCCGGACCGAGCGGCCACATTCTCAACCTCGGCCACGGCGTCCACCGCGACACGCCCGTCGAGTCCGTCCGGGCCTTTGTCGAGACGGCGAAGTCGATCAGCCGGTAGCCTCGGCAGCGACTCGGTCGCGGTCGGGTTCGGTCTCGGTTTCGGCCTCGGATGCGAACCGCTCGGCGAGCCGCTTCCCTTCCCTGACACGCGCCGGAACGCCCATCCGTCCGGTGTAGTTCGACGCGAGCGTGATCCCCTCGGGGAGGTCAACCGCCTCCATCGCCGTCCACGACCCGTCGTATGCGGGGATCCCCCGTCGGTGCCGGGTGATGTTGACGACCTCGGCCGACACGCCCAGTACGGACTCGAACTCCGTCTTGGCGATCCGACCGATCTCCTCGTCGGACCGATCCACCAGTCCCGGGTTGCCCATTCCACCGAGAAAGCAGGTGTAGACGCCGTCGCGGTCGAACAGGCTGGTGTTCCACGTGACGCCGAGGGTTTGTAGCGACTCGTCGTGACGGACCTGATACCCATACCCCGCGGGCTCGGTGTCGGAGACAAGGTGGACGTACGCAAGTGGGTTGTAGCGGAGTCGCCGGAGCGCACCGGCGCTCTCGGGAGCAACGCCAGAGAGGAGATCGGCGGTCACGTCCGCCCGTGGCGTAAGAACCACGCGGTCGACCGTTCGGGGGCCGGCCGCGGTGTCGAGACGGTAGCCGTCGCCGGCGGTCTCGATCCCCTCGACCGGCGTCTCCAACTCCACCCGGTCGGCGTTGTGTTCGTAGAGTGCGCGTGGCAGTTGGGCCATTCCGTCGTCGAACGACACCGGCGGCTTGCGGTCCTTGCCGTCGAGCTGTCGACGGATGGCGGCCCGGAGGAGACTCCCCGACCGCTCCATCCGGCTGATCGTTTGCAGGGCGTACTTCCCCGGCATCTCGGCGGGGTCGGAGCCGTAGATGCCGCCAAACAGGGGCTCGATCACGTTGTGGTAGGCCTCTTTGCCGAACTTCCGGACGAAGTAGGCGGCCGCCGTCTCGTCGTCGTTGGCCCCCTCGGTCAGCGGTTCGGCCAGCATCCGCAACTTTCCCCGGGTCGACAGCAGGTCGGTCGTCAGAAACTCCCGAGGCGAGAACGGCACCTGCCGGAGCCGACCATCGGCGTACACGTACAACGGGAGGTCCGGGTCGGCGGTCCGGACGTTGGCCTCGATCCCACAGGCCTCGATCAGCGACTCGATTTCCGGTGTCAGCCGGGTGCGTTGTGGGCCGTGCTCGACCACCCGTCCGTCGACCGTCGTCGACCGGATAACGCCACCGGGCTCCGCCGTCGCCTCGAACGCGACGGCGTCGACGCCACGCTCCCGGAGGTACTGCGTGAGCGCAAGCCCCGTGATTCCCGCCCCGACGATACCGACGGTCATGCCTCGTGTGGCGCGTTCAGGCACATCGTTCCCGGCACATCCCGACACTCACACTGGTGAAGCCCGGCGTACTCCGGATCGTAGCCCGCCACGAACGGCTCGACCAGATCCGCGAGCGCGCCGACGAACCGGTCATCGTCGTAGGGAACGGGGATGCGGTGGAACTCCAGTCCCCGCTCCTCTGCTTCCTTCCGGAGCTCGATATCGAGTTCCGACAACGTCTCGCTTTGTTCGTGCATGAAACTCACCGGTTCGACGACGACGCGGTCGGCCTCGACCGTCTCGATGACCTCCTCCACGTCGGGTTCGGTCCACTCGACGTCGCGGTTCTCGTGGTTCTGGTAGCCGAGTTCGTAGCCGTCGGCGTCGAGCGCCGTCGCCACCACGTCACAGAACTCCTCGACGTACTGTTCGTACCGGCTCCCCTCGTCGAGGTAGTACTGGGGTGTGCCGTGTGCGGAGAAGACGAGTCGGGTGCCGTCACCGAGCGTGAGGTCGTGGTCGTCGAGGTACCCCTGCACGTTGTCGATGCGGACGCGGTTGTACGTCGGATGCTTGTGCCAACCGGTCAGGCCTTCGACGGGCACGTCCCACCCGACCTCCTCGAGCGCCTCGTCGAGTTCGTCCAACGACTGGACGGTCGTCGACGGCCCACACAACGGGTAGATGGGCAGGCCGATCAGCCGGTCGACGCCGTCCTCGCGGGCGGCCTCGACGGCATCCGTGATGAACGGTTCGGTGTACTGCATCCCGTAGTACGCCTCGACGTCGTAGCCTCGCCGGGTAACCTCCTCGGCGAGCATCGTCGCCTGCGTCGTCGCGTGGTCGATCAGTGGGGAGCCGCCGATCTCGTCGTACTCCTCGATGAGACCGGGTGCGCGACGCTTGGCCAGTTCCCGCGCACGCTCCCGAGCGGCCTCCTCTGGCATCCCCGACTC
Source organism: Haloplanus sp. (assembly GCF_028275055.1). GTDB lineage: Archaea > Halobacteriota > Halobacteria > Halobacteriales > Haloferacaceae > Haloplanus. The sequence continues at coordinate 13,877 of NZ_JAQCNJ010000097.1, read as the reverse complement.
ACCCTCGATGGACATGTTCGCCATGAAGATGCGCTCCAGATAGTCGAGGACGACGTCCCTTTGACCGTCCGACGGTTCACCGAAGTTGAGCAGAACGATCCCGGTTGTCATACAACCTATCTAAGGGAAGGCCGGTACAAAACCTGTCGGTCGTCACGACGATCCGAAGCCCGACCCCACGATTTATATGCACCACCGGTCAGCCGCCGAGTCGGTGGAGGGATCCGGTTGCCCCCGTCGGCTCCGTCCGTTCGCTCGACAGGATATCGGCAGTTAGTAATCGTTATACCCCGGGTGAACTATGCCCCACGTATGCAACGACGCGCTGCAGCGATTTACGTCGCCTTATTCGTCGTTCTCGGGGCGGCGTCGTACTCGCTTGTCGCGACGGCCAGTGCGCCGACGGTCACGTTCGAGAACCCCGATCACAGTCTCTCCGAAAACGACCGGTTCACCGTCGACGATCGGCAGTACACCGTGTCGTCGATCACGGCAGAGACGTCCGGTGGGGGCGGCGGTCACGGCGGTGGCGGTGCCGAACTCACCCGTTCGGGCGAACTAACGTGGACCAACGACTCCGCGCGCCACACCCAGATGTGGGAACACAACTCCACCGTCACCTACCAGAACGAGGAGTACCGCGTTCTCGTCGCCGAGGGTGACGACCCCTCGACGTTCCGCCTCCAGGAGACGGTCAACCGCACCGCCATCCTACAGGATGACGCCGCCGTGAACAACGAGACGGTCACGGTGAACGGTACGGAGTACGTCGTCCGCGAGGAGGGCGACAACCGGACGCTGATCCCGACGAGCGAATACTTCCCCGACCCGTCCGCGACCGAGTACAGCGAGGGCGACACCGTCCGGTATCAGGGCAACGCCACGACCGTCAGTCGTGTCACCGGCGACGGCGCGACGCTCGCGTGGACCAGCCCCCGTACCAACACCGTTGCCGTCGACAACCACGCCAACGTCACGCTGAACGGACGGACGTACTTCGCCCACTTCGCCGACAACAACACGCTCGTTCTCGAGGACGACTACGGCGTGTACACGAGCCAAACCGAAGAGATCGACACGTACCACAGCTACGTCAACGGACTCTGGGGCGTCTCGATCGTGAGCTTCGCGACCGCGATCATGCTGCTCGGCATGGCGTACATGCCCTCGCGGTACTGAAACCGCGGCCGCATCGCTCAAACCGACGTTCTCTTGCTGTGTGGGCGGTTGTGACCGACGGTACGGCGCCGGCCCGACAGTGGGTCGTCGTCCCCGCTGGCAACGCCGTCACGTTGCGTCTCGGCCACGACCACCCGCCATCCCGGCCGAACCACGACCACTAAGACCAATCGGTGGCAATCCAAAGCGAATGCAGGTTACACTGCTTGGAACGGGCGATACGACGGGGACGCCGACAGCCGGGTGTGACTGTGCGACCTGTCGGCGGGCCCGTGACCGCGGTGTCGAACGGTCCCGGTTTTCGGTCCACGTGACCAACGAGCGGACGGACGAGTCGTTGCTGGTCGACTGCAGTCCCGACTTCCGTCACCAGTTTCTCACCCACGACGTCCCGTTGCCGGACGCCGCACTGGTGACACACATCCACTTCGACCATCTCGATGGACTGGGCAACGCCTACCGGGTGTTCGACGACCTGCCCGTCCACGCCGCAAACGAGGTCGATCCGGTCACGGGGGAGAGCGTCGCCGACACGGTCCGACGGAAATACGACTATCTCGACCGTGTGCGTGTCCACGACCACGCCCCGGCCGAGCGGTTCCGTGTCTGTGGTCTCGACGTTCGCCTCGTTCCCGTCGACCACCCGCCGCTCCTGTGTTACGGCGTCGTGATCGAGGACCCCGAGACGGGCGCGACGTGTTCGCTCACGGGCGACACCAGTTACGCCATCCCCGAGGCATCCCGGTCGGCACTGTCCGATCCCGACCTCCTGTTGGCCGACGCCATCGTCCCCGCGTCGTCCTGTGAGCACCACCCGCTCGGCGGGACCCACTACGACGCCGACGGCGTCCCCCGAACCTTCGGGTCGAAACACATGACCCGGGAAGGAGCCCTCGACATGGCGGCGGCCCTCGACGCCGACCGGACGCGCTTGGTCCACGTCGCACACTTCTACCCTGCCGACGAGGCGTTCGACGACCCGCTTGCGGTCGACGGCGAGCGGTACGAGTTATAACCCCTGCCACCGACCCGTCCGTATGACTCACGTCTCGACGCTCGGCCGCGGCGTGGCGAGTGGCCTCGCCGGCACGCTTGTCTGGGTCGTCGTCTCGGTGTTCGTTCTTGGCGCCCCCGACCTGCGCCGCGCCGCCGTTGCCGGCCTCGGTGTCGCCGCCGCCGTCGCCGTCGTGGCCGAACTCGCCCGCCTCAGGTGAACCGATCCAACCCGGCCTGCCGGCGCGCCACACCCGCCGGGTCCGCCACCCACGGCGTTCGCTCGTCGCGCAGTCGCTCGCGGTCGACCGCCGGTGGGTCGCCCGGATCGTAGGCCGGACAGTCCTCGCCGCAGTCGCTCGCCGGATCGACGGTTCGTTCGAAGGCGCGACAGTGTGGCCGGCCGTCGTCGGTCGGCCGCATCGACACACAGGCGGGGTAGTCGTCGGCGCGGGGCCGCCACCCCCTTCCGTAGGCGCGTTCGGCTATCGCGCGCCGTTTGCGCGCCTTCGCCTCGGGGCTCGCGAAGGCGATATCAGTCCGGAGAGGCCGCTCCGCGGTCCGTTCGACGCCCGTCGCCTCGGGGTCGATTGGCGTCGGGTCGCGGACGACGGTCAGTCGGCGGTTAGTGTCGGCCGCCCCGCGGTCGGCGGCTTCGCCGTTTGCCCGAGGATGCTCCGATCCATCGCCGTCGTCGAACCGCCAGACACCGACCGATTCGGGGATGCGGTTCAGGTGTGCCCCGGTGACGTAGCTCTCCGTCGCGAGGATCACGGCGTCGAAGAGGCCAAGCGACACGTCGCGACGCAACTGTCGCTGGAGGTCGCCCGGCCGTCCGAGGTCGGGTTTGTTTTCGATGCCGATCAGACGGTCGAACCAGTCGGGATACCGGGTCGTCGCGCGGACATGGCGACGACTCCCGCGGCGTTCGGCCTCGAAAAAGCCGACATCGACGGCGCGGTCAGCGACCCGACGGGCGGCGGCAGGCGGGCAGTCGAGGGCGTCGACGGGGTCGACCGCGCGGCCGGGACCCACGTCGCTCTCGACGGCGCGAGGCGGGATCGTCTCGCTCGTGATCGCCGCCCGGCGGTCAAACCTGGAGCCTGGAACGACCCCGCAGATGTCGATGACACGCGACCCGGGGTCGGCGACGGAGGCACCGAGCTGCCGGCTCAACACCCAGTTGCGGCTCCGTTCGAGATGAGCGCACAACGCCAGTTCGAACGCATACTCCGACACGGCCGCCACTCAGTCGTCGACGACAACCTCGACCGGTTCGTCCTCGTCGTCGTCGGGCGTCTCGATCCCACCGTCGCCACCCTCCTGCCAGAGCAGAACACCCGCCACGAGAACGACGATCCAGGACCGCCAGTTCGCCAGGTTCAGCGTGTAGCCGATGCCGAAGGGCTTCTCGACAACCATCCCCTCGCCGGGCTTCCAGTGGGCGGAGAGCAACCGTCCGAGGCTCGGCCGTTCGAAGTTGTACGGGATCCCGAGGATCGATCCGGACTGCGGTTTATCTGCCATGACCGATGCGTACGGTTTCGCGGGATAAATCGTTTCGGCCCATGGTGACGCGCCTGACGCCGGAGCGCACCACGACTGTCCCGCCGAATCGTTCATTATCTACCGTTCTGGACGCTCTGGCATCAGAATTATGTCTCTCGGTAACGTACAGTTTGGTAATATCACCTCCTTCCGCCGTCCCGTCGCCTGCCCCCGATACGCCCCACGACCGCAAGTCGACGCTGTTCTGTCCGGATTGTGGCCACGCTAGTCCCCTCGACGGGGACTGGGACGCTCGGACCACGGCCGGTTGTCGGCGGCTTCGGTGCCCGAAGTGTCGGCGGGTAGTCGACCGTCGCGGCGTGGATCACTCCTCGACGGGTATGCGTCCCACCTGCGATCCTGTTCGGTGGTGTGCCGACACGTGGCTACGGTATCTGTCCGCGTGGTCGACGCTCGTCGTCGGCCGCCGGTCGGCCGACTGCTGACGACCACTCGCTACCGGTAGCGGCCCCGATCCTCTATCTCGCGGAGTCGAGACAACGTCTCGTCGTCGGCCGCGTCGGCGTAGCCGGCCTCGAACGCCGACAGCACCGCCTCGGGGTCGTCGGCGGTGCCCCGGACGCTTCCGCCGAAGACGTGACAGTCCATGGCGTGGTCCTCGACGTGGTCGCTGTGGTAGCCGAGACCGAAGTCGATGAGAAAGCATCGATCCGTCCCAACCCGGACGTTCCGGACGGTCGGGTCGCCGTGGACGATACCCGTTCTGTGAAGCGTCGCGAGGTGTTTGCCGACGGTTCGGGCGCGGGCAGGCGAAGGGTCGGCCCCCAGGTCACGGTCGCCGACACGCGACAGGGTGAGCGTCGCCTCGGGCACGTCGACGTCGTACACGACAGGCGTCGGCACCCCGTGTCGGCGCGCCTCGCCGGTGAGACGGGCCTCGGCGACCGTCCGTTCGCGGCGCAGTCTGGCGTCGAGGTCCGGGTGACGGTACGCCTTCGGCACGCGTCGTTTGACGACGTGCCCGTCGACGACGGTGACGACCGCCTCCGCCCCCTGTTGCTCGGCATCTCCGACGGTCCCCACCGACACCGACCTTCCAGCCTCCCACGTCACGGGCACCTCGTCGGGTCGGAAGTTCGGATCGATCGCCGACTCGTCGATAGCCATCGTCTCGCCGGCCGCAAACATCTTGCCGCCAAGCACTGCGATCATGCCGGCGTTATCCCGGAGGTAGCGGGCCTGAGGGGCGTAGAACGCCGCTCCACGCGCCTCACACATCGTCGCTAGCATCTCGCGGAGGCGCTCGTTCTGGCCGACGCCGCCGCCGAGAACGAGTTCGTCCGCGCCGGTCAGCGACAACGCCCGCTCCGAGACTTCGGTCAGCATGGCGAAGACCGCCACCTGCAACGAGAAGCAGACGTCCTCGACTGGCGTGCCGTCGTCGTAGGCGTCCTTGGCGGCGCTCATCAGCCCGGAAAACGAGAAGTCCATCCCCTTTACCACGTAGGGCAGATCGACGTACTCGCCGTCCACGGCGGCCTCCTCAACCTTGGGGCCACCAGGGTGGGTCCAGCCGACGTGACGGGTGAACTTGTCGAGTGCGTTCCCGACGCCGGTGTCCATCGTCTCGCCCAGCACACGGTACCGGCCACCGTGGTAGCCCAGCAGGTGGGCGTTGGCTCCGCTGGCGTTCAGACACACCGGCGACTCGAAGCCGGAGCCGTGGCGGCCGATCTCTAGGTGGGCGAGCATGTGGTTGACGCCGACGAGCGGCACCGCAAGCGTCCCCGCGAGGGCGCGGGCGGCGGTGCCGACGATGCGCAGGCAGGGACCCAGTCCCGGCCCCCGTGAAAAGGCGACGGCGTCGATCGGTCCCTCGGCGTTCTCTAAGGCCGTCTCGATCACCGTGGGGATCGCCTCGCTCATGTGTTCGGCCGCCTCCCGTGGGTGGAGGCCGCCGCTATCGGGCTGGTAGGCGTCGGTTTCGACGGCCGGCGGGTCGGCGCCGGACAGATCGTCGGGGTCAAACTCGAAAACGCCGGCGCTTGCCGCCCACGCTGTGCCCTCGATGCCGATGATCCGTGTCGTCATCGCCGTGTCGGTGTCGACGCCGTCGTGGGCCGATCACACACGGCCGTGCGATCGGTTCGACGGGTGGCCGGCACGCTCAGGCCTCTTCGGGGTCCGTGTCCTCGGTGATCTTGTTTCGCTTGAGCATGTGGTCCTGTTCGACGTCGCGGGCGTGGTCAGGACTCTCGTACACCTTGGCGTAGCCGATGGTCTTCCGCATCCCGAACTTCGTGTCGAGTTCGTGGACAACGACCTCGGCGGAGTCCTTGTTTAGTTTGGCCGCGAGACTGTCACGAACGGAGAGACGCGACGGGGTCGCCTCGTCGTGTGTGGTCTGGAATCGAACGTCCGTTCGATGCAACATCGGACTTTCGTCTTCCTCGATAATATCGATTTCCATCGGTCAGTTACCTGTACGTGGTTCCGAACCGGACAAAAGGATTACGAAGCGGGCGGCGGCCTCGCTACAGCAGGGACAGCGCGGCGTCGGTGTCGCCGGTCATGCGGCCGAGGAGGTCCCGTGCCGTTGCCTGCGTCGCCTCGGTGACGGGGACGAGCACCATCCCTTCTCCCGGTTGGCCGTAGACCACCGATCCGCCGAGGGGCGTCGCGACGACGGCCGGGAGCGTCGCCAGATCCTCCTCGCCGTCGACGCCGATAACGGTCGGCCCCTCGGACCCAAACGCGGCAGAGAGAGCGTCGAGCAAGCCCTCGGAGAGCGTTCCCGGCGGATTGGCGACTGAAACGCCCGGGTCGGGCAGCCCCGCTGCGACCGCCTCGTCGACGCGCTCGCGTTCGGTCCGGCCATCGACCACCGCCACGTCGGGCTGGCGACCGGCGCGAATCAGGTGGTAGGTAACCACGTCGCCGACGGCGACGATTGGGGAGCCGGCCCCGTCGGCGTCGAGAAGGAGGCGCGGATCGGTGAAGACGCGGCCGAGGGGCTGTTTGAACGCTCCCCGGAGGGCGTCGGGGAGTTCGAGCACGATCAGCGGACCTTCAGCGCGTAGCCGCCGGGTTCCGAGACGTTCATCTCCTCGGCCACCGCGGACCGTTCCGGGTGGGTGATGATGACATACCCCGCCCAGTCCTCCGTGAGACTCGAGGATCCACAGCTCCCGCAGGTCTGCCTGTCGGGCTCGTTGATGTAATGACACTCACGGCAGGCAAAGCGGTCCTCGGCCATCAGTTACCCTCCATCTCCGCCTCGCGCTTCTGTCGTTCCTCCTCGAGCCAGCTGTGTTTGCCAAGCCCCGGCTGTTTCGCCGTCAGCCCGATCTTGCTGTCGCGAGGGTTGCGCTCGTCGATGCTCTTCGTGACGATGCGCACCCGGACCTCGTCGCCGACGCCGAGCGTCCGGTTGGTTTCCGTCGACGCGAGCTGCTGGTTCTCACCGTCGTAGGCGAGATACTCGTCGGAGATCTGTGAGACGTGGAGCAGGCCGTCGACGGGACCGATCCCGACGAACGCACCGAACTCCACGACTTCGACGACCGTGCCGTCGACGACCTCCTGCATCTGTGGATCGAAGGTGATGGCGTCGAACTCGGCCTCGTAGTAGACGCCGGGTCGGTTGGGAAGCACCGCGCCGTCACCGATGTCGTGGACGTTAACGACGCTCACGACGCTTCCCACCGTCTCGTCCATCCGTCCTTCGAGCTTGTCCTGGAGCAGGCGCTTGACCCGCTCGGGCGTCACGTCGGCGAGGTGCCGCGGGGGCACCTCGACCGTGTCCTTGAGTCGTACCCGTTTGTACATGCTAAGGTTGTGTTGTTGCCAATTTGTTCCGACCCCTTAAACCGATCACCCGAACGTCACGTTCGAGCACCCGGTCTCTGAGAGGGCCGTCGTTCGTCACGACGTAGTCGCAGTCGCCACGGTCGGCGAGTTCGACAAGAGCGTCGTCTGCGTACGATGCGTCCGTCTCGACCACGCGGCACCGCTCGGCCAGATCCCGCCCTACGCTGGCGGCGATGGCTTCCTCTCCCGCCCCGGTCGCGAGGGAGTCGAGTTCCTCGATCACTGCCGCTGGCGTGATGAACTCGACCGGCCCGAGGAGTCGATCGAGTTCGTCGAACACGCGGACGTCACACTCGACGGGCATCATGAGCGCGCTGGTGTCCATTGCGGCGGGTGGCCGGGTCACTTGAGAGTGCCGATCCCGATGAGTCGCCACCGTGCGCCGACACGGCGGTTGATGGCGATCTGTGCCCCCGTCTCCGCGCACACGGGGCGTTTCAGCGACACCTCACACTCGCCGGAACGGGCGCTGGTCACCGCACCGACCGTTGTCGCGGTGCCGACGGTGAGCATCAGCGGTTCGCCCGTGGAGATCTCCTCGATCTCCTCGCTTTCCTCTCCGACGACCCGATCGAGCAGATCGACGGTCATCTCGAAGCCCTCGTGGGTCGGCGGGAGCGTCCCCGGCTCGCCGGCGACCTGTCCGGCTAGGGCGTCACCTTTCGTGAGGCTGGGGTCGAGACCGGTGCCGACGCCGAGCAGTCCGCCGGGGCGGGCCACGTCGACCGACCGGTTGCCGGCTTGGAGCGACCGCACCTCCGTCGTGATCGGTCGCCACTCGGTTTGTCCTTTCTCCTCCACCTCGCGACCCGGGCGGAGTTCGATCTTCTCTCCGACCTCGAGTGTGCCGTCGACCAGACTGCCGCCGACGACGCCACCCTTGAGATCCTCCCACGTCGTCCCCGGGCGGTTGATGTCGAAACTGCGGGCGGCGAACATCCGCGCAGTCTCGTCCGGGTCGCGTTCCGGCGTCGGGACCTCTTCCTCGATGGCGTTGATGAGGAGGTCCATGTTCACCTCCTGTTGTGCGCTGATCGGAACGATCGGGGCGTCCTCGGCGACGGTTCCCTCGACGAACGCCTCGATCTCCTCGCGGTTCCGGACCGCGCCCTCGCGGTCGACGAGGTCGACCTTGTTCTGGGCGATAACGATGTTTTCGATCCCGATGATGTCGAGCGCCATCAGATGTTCCTCGGTCTGGGCCTGTGGCACCGGATCTGTCGCGCTCACGACGAGCACAGCACCGTCCATGAGCGCGGCTCCCGAGAGCATGGTCGCCATCAGCGTCTCGTGGCCGGGTGCATCGACGAACGAGACCGTCCGCAACACCTCGCTCTCCGAGCCGTCGGGACAGGTCTCGTCGACCGTGAACCGGTCGGGACCGTCGAGACCGGGACACGTTCGGAACGTCGCGTCGGCATAGCCCAGGCGGATCGAGATCCCGCGTTTCATCTCTTCGGAGTGCTGGTCGGTCCACGACCCGCTGAGGGCCTGAACCAGCGTCGTCTTGCCGTGATCGACGTGGCCGACGAGGCCGATGTTCACCTCCGGTTGCTGGTGTGTTTCCGTCGCCATTGAGAGTAATCTTGGAGGATTTTCGCTCCCTGCGGGTGATAAACTTGCTGTTTGCCGACGCACACGTGATCGCCGCCACGGCCCGTATCACGCACGACCGGGAGACAACGGCCGGCCGGGCCGGGATCGGTGTCACGACCTGACCGACGGCTCTTTGCCCCGACCGGCCTCACGGTCTGTGTGCTCCGCTACGTCACCACGAACTCGGGGAAGGTGCGCGAGGCCCGCGAATACCTCGATGACGGCTCGGTCACCCAACTCGAATTCGACTACGCCGAGGTCCAAGCGCCGACGCTCGAACCCATCGCCGCCCGCGGGGCCCGTGAGGCGTACCGCCACGCCGACGAGCCGGTTCTCGTCGACGACGCGGGCCTGTTCGTCGACGGTCTCGACGGCTTTCCGGGACCATACTCCGCCTACGTCGAGGAGACGCTCGGGACCGAACGAGTCGGCGAACTCGCCCGCGGGACCGACACGACCCCACGAGACGAGGCGGACGAGGCGACAGGCCCTGCCCGCGCCGCGTTCCGGTGTGTGTTGGCCTACTGCGACGGCGACCCGTTCGACGCCAGTCCCGACCCGGTCGACCGTGGGGACCGAGCCGCCGCGGCCGCAGCCGACGACGAGAACGGTGCCGCCGGCGGCCTCCCGGTCAAACTCTTCGAGGGCGTCGTCCGCGGACGGATCGTCGAACCCCGCGGCGACGGCGGCTTCGGCTACGATCCGATCTTCGAACACGACGGGACAACGCTGGCCGAGATGAACGCCGAGGAAAAAAACGCCATCTCACACCGGGGTCGGGCGCTCGCCAAGTTCGCCGAGTGGTACGCGACGCGGTAGTCTCAACCCCGTGGGTCGCGGTCCGGGCCCGGATACCCGCCACCAACCACCGTACGGTAGAGGCTCTCGGCGTCGAACAACGACGCGAACGCGCCGGGATGGCGCACGCTCGTCTCCACGCGCCTCCGGATGGCCGCCCCGGCAGACGCCGACAGCAGCGACTCATCGAGCGTGAGCAGATGCATCGCGCCGCCGCGGTAGGCGGAGGCGAGCGCCGGCTGATCCTCCGCCGGGTGGTCGACCGATTCACGCGCCGTCTCGATGCGTTTCAGCCAGTCCCGCGCTAGGTCGTCGTCGTCGGCAAGTTCCCGGATGATCGCCGCGGCGTCGTCGAGGAGGTGGTCGCTTGCGACGAGTGTCATCCACGAGTGCTCGCGGACGTGGTCCAGTGCGGCGCGGGCGTCGCCGCCGACGACCAGGTCCGCCGCGAGTACGTCCGCGCCGGCGACGACCCGCGCGGGTGACGGCTCAGCCCGCATCGCGGTGCCGTGCCAGCGCGTCGGTCACGTCCGTCTCGGTCCGGTCGTATCGGTCGGCGCGAGCGAAGAGGTCGGCCCAAGTCACGACCGTTGCTGTGTGGCCCCCGATAAAGAGCCTTAGCTTTCGCCGGCCGGAACGGGCGTCGAACACCTGTTGGAAACCTCACTGATGTCTGACGTATGTTTAAGTCAGGGGACGGCAACCGTGTGACCGGGCGCGCACACCGGTTCCGGTTCCCATCCTCCCCACCCGCGCGCCCGAAACACCCCACTGGCACCTTGGTGCTCGGCGCCGTTCCCCCACGGCACCGTCTTCGACGGCGCAGTCCCGGAGGTCACTCCACGCTCCCGGACCCGGGCACCGAGTCCGGGGTGACGCCTCGGACGCCACCGAGTTGTCCACTGGTAGCTTATATCAAATTAAATATAGTTTCGCAAACGCTCGCGGCGACACTCGTCGATGCCGACGGCGAGGCAACCGACGTCGCCCGGACCACCCCGTCCACCGCCGGATTCGTTCCGCGGCCACCGGCACCATGATGTCGGCGCGTTGTTCGGATCGTTTTTGCTCCTCGAATTCGTACCTCCGGGAAGATGAACGGTCCCCCCGCTCGTTCGGTCGAGTCAACCGGATCCGACGCGTCGATCCTTCTCGCGCTCCGGCCGGGATTCGACCGGGACCTCCTCGCGGACTGGCTCGACTCGGTGTCCGGGTACACCGTGATGACCCGGGGCCCGGGAGAGCCCATCCCCGAGGACTACGACCTTTGCATTCTCGATGACGCCGCCCTCGCCCGCTCCGGGAGCGTTCTCCACGACAGACAGGCGGCGGCCGCCCCCGTCTTGTTGCCCTACCTCTTTGTCGTCTCCGAGTCGGACACCGATCACGCCGCCGGTCGACCCGCAGCGCAAGACGACGCCGCGGCCCTCGTCAGCGACGTCGTCACCCTCCCGGTCGACCAGTCCGTTCTCCACCGGCGGATCGAGAACCTGCTCGACACCCGCCGCGCCACCGCCAAACTCGCGGCGCGGGAACGACAACTCACCGACCGGAACGACCGCCTCGAACGGTTCGCGGGGATGGTGAGCCACGACCTTCGAAACCCGCTCAACGTTGCTCAAGGACACGTCGACGTCGCCCGCGACACGACCGGGAACGAGAGACTGGACACCGTGAAGGCGGCACTGGACCGTATGAACACGTTGATCGACGATATGTTGACACTCGCACGTCAGGGCCGGCCGATCGACAAAACCGAACCCGTGAGCCTCTCGGCCGTCGCCCATCGGTGCTGGCGCGTCGTCGATACCGGGGACGCCTCGCTCAACGTCAACGCCTCGCTCGATGTCGACGCCGACGCGGATCGCCTCCAGCAACTTTTCGAGAACCTGTATCGGAACAGCGTGGAACATGGCTCCACGGGCGGTCGGTCGGACCCCGACGACGACACCGGCCGCGACGTTACGATCCGGGTCGGCGCGCTCGCCAACGGCGATGGCTTCTACGTCGCGGACGACGGCCCCGGCATTCCGGACGACGACCGCGAGCGGATCTTCGAATCGGGGTACTCGACCGCCCGCAACGGAACGGGGTTCGGTCTCGCCATCGTACGAGAGATCGTCGACGCCCACGACTGGACGATCACCGTCTCGGAGAGTCGGGCCGGCAGCGCGAGGTTCGAGATCCGGACGTGAGCCGACACCATCGACCCCGATGGACGTGCCCGATCGTTCCCGTTCCGGTCACGGATCCGTCCGTATCCGCGACAGGCTTACACCTCCGTGCTCGGAATCAGATCCTACCATGACCGACCCGCCGGACCTCAGCCCCACGATCCTCGTCGTGGACGACGAACGCGACCTCGCCGACCTGTATGAGGTGTGGCTATCCGAGGAGTACCGGGTGCGCACGGCTTACGGCGGTGAGGAGGCACTCGACGTATGCGACAACGCGGTCGATGTCGTTCTCTTGGACCGTCGGATGCCCGACCTGTCCGGCGACGAGGTTCTGGAACGACTCCGCGATCAAGGGAACGACTGTCAGGTCGTCATGGTGACCGCGGTCGATCCGGACTTCGACATTCTCGGGATGGGGTTCGACGACTACGTCACCAAACCCGTCGATCGCACCGAACTGCACACCCTCGTCGAACGGATGGTCACACGCCGCGAGTACGACGCGCAACTCCGGTCTTACTACCGTCTCGTCGAACAGTCCGCCGCACTCGTGACCGAAAAGAGCGAGGACGAACTCGCCGCGAGTCCGGGGTTCGCCGATCTGGAGGCTCGAATCGCCGATCTAGAGGCGGAGATGGATCTCGCCGTAGGCGACTTCGAGGAGGGTGACTTCGAGGCCGCGTTTCGGGATCTGGACGATCCCTGAGCGTCGGTCACCCCGCCGCGCCCCCCGCCCGCTACCCCTCGTCGTCGATCCGCCGTTCGACGACCTCCGGTGTTCCGGACAGCACACCGCGCAACTGCGTCAACGGATCGCCGACCTTGATCCCGTGCCCGGTAATCCCGTACTCACGGAGCGTCCGCTCGAAGTCGGTCGTGCGCTTTTTTAGAACTCCGATGGCCTTTCGAAGCTCCCCGCGTAACTCCAGATGTCGCAGGAACACGATGTTGTCCGCGAGATAACTGAGGTTGCTGTCGGTGGCGCTGAACTCCCCCGCGACGCTTCCCGTCTCCTCGACGAGAATCGTCGTGGTGCCCATGTTCTTCAGATACCGACCGAGTGCGTGTAGATGCTGGGTTATTCGCTCCCGGTCGCCTTGGAGTGTCTGCCGGTAGCCGACGGTCCCGTCGATCATCACGATCCGGGTGTCGCGGGTCTCGACCTCGTGTCGAACCATCGACGCGAACTCCTGTGGTGTCGTTTCCATGCCCTCCACCTCGACGACTCGGAGCGTCCCGCGGTCGATCATCTCCCTGACCGGGATGCTGATGGCCGACGACCGCTCCAGAAACGTGTTCTCGCTCTCCTCAAACAGGTAGATAACCGACCGCTCCCCGCGTCCCGCAGCCTCTTTCATGAACTGTGTGCCGAGCGTCGTCTTCCCGACACCGGTCGCGCCGCTGATGATGCTGACCGTCCCCCGTTCTAACCCGCCGTGGAGGAGTTCGTCGATTTCGGGGACACCCGAGGAGATGGACTCCGATTCGAACGACACACGGTGGTTTCCGGGTTCGAGCGCCGGAAACACCTCGATCCCGTTGTCGGTGATCCTGACGGTGTGTTCGCCGCCTCGCGTGGCCGACCCGCGGAACTTCGGGACGGCAACGGTCGACGGTTTCGACACCGGCCAGCCGATGTTCCCAGAACACCGCCTTGACCAGCACCTCGTCGGCTCCATTGGTCTCGGTCCCGATAGCCGAACTCCCACAGTCGTCGCACCACAGTCGACGCATAACCCACCCATCGCCGTCGTA
>NZ_JAQCNJ010000021.1 GCF_028275055.1 Haloplanus sp. | reverse complement strand
GTCGGATTGTTCGGATAACAGATCATCAACACCTCGGCGTCGTCGGCGCCGGCGCGGTCGAGATCGTCGTACGTGAGCACGAAGTCGTTTTCGGCGCGGGTGGAGACCGGGAGTGGCTCACCGCCCGAGAAGCGCACGCCCGGCCCGTAGGAGATGTACGCCGGCGACTGGATCGCAACGGGGTCGCCGGGATCGACCAGCGCACGGAGCGCCAGATCGACCGCCTCGCTCGCACCTGTCGTCACGAGGATCTCCTCGTCGGGATCGTAGTTCAGGCCGTACTGTGGGACGTGTTCCGAGATGGCCGCTCGGAGTTCGTACATCCCCCGGTTGGTGGTGTAGGACGTCTCACCCCGCTCCAGCGAGTGGATCGCGGAGGCACGCGACTTCCACGGCGCGGTGAAGTCGGGTTCGCCCACACCCAGCGAGATCACGTCGTCCATCTCCTCGGCGAGTTCGAAGAACCGACGGATACCCGACGGCGGGGTCGATTCGGCGCGATCTGACAGCTTCATGGCGAGACCGACAACCGGTCGTCCTCGTCTCGGTCGGTGAAATCGAGTCCGCGGTTCTTGTACGTGTTCATCACGAAGTGGGTCACCGTCTGGGTCACCTCGGGGATCGGCGCGATCTGTTCCGAGACGAACATCGAGACATCGCGCATCGAGTCGCCCTCGACGGTCACGTCGAAGTCGTAGTCGCCGGAGACCAGTCGGAGCGCGGTCACCTCGTCGAACTTCGCGATCCGGCCCGCGACGTCGGCGTACTTTGTCTCGCGGTCGAGTTCGAGGTTGAGTTCCACCTCGGCCTCGACGTGGTCACGGTCGACGTGGTTCCAGTCGACGACCGCCTGGTATCCGAGTACTGCACCCTCGTTTTCGAGTTCTTCGATCATCGTCTCGACATCGGACTCCGAACATCCGAGCTGTCGCGCGATGGTGTCGGAACTCTCGCGGGCGTTATCGAGAAGCACGTCGAGCAGCTCCAGCTTATCGGCCATACGATACTGTTGTCTCCCTCCATGAAAGGGTTTGCTTACGCGTCAGTATCCGTCCCGAACGAAGGTGATATTTCTGGTGTCGAAAGAACGATCAACAACGATGCCGTGTAGCGGGTATGGCCCTCGCAGACGCCTTCCTCTCCCCGTTCGGGCTTCTCACCCTCCTCGCGGTCGTTCCCGTTATCGTGCTGTATCTCGTCCAGCCCGACCCCCGTCGGGTCGAACTCCCGACGCTCCGGTACCTGTTCGACGAGGAGGGCGAGGACGCGGCGAACCCCCTTCTCGAACGCCTCAAGCGGAGTCTCCTCCTGTGTCTGCAACTGTTCGTCATCGTTGCCCTGGCCGTCTCGCTTGCCGGGCCGTACGTCACCGTTTCCGAGAGCCAAACCGTCGAGGAGACCGTTGTCGTCCTCGACGGGAGCGCGAGCATGGCCGCCGAAACCGGGAGCGGATCCCGCTTCGACGCGGCCGTGGCGGCGGCCCGCGAGGCGACCACCGGAACCAACGCCGTCGTGCTCGCCGGAAACGAGAACCGAATCGTTCTCCGTTCGGGCGGTAACGAGGAGGTGGCGTCGACGCTCGATGGCCTGACCGTCAGCGAGACACCGGCCGATCTGGGCGGTGCCATCTCGCAGGCGGCCTCCATCGCCGGCGAGAACGCCCGGGTCGTCGTGTTCAGCGACTTCGCCGACGACGCGGCGTGGGCCGAGGCCGTCCAGTCGGCCCGCGCCCGTGGTTTGCGGGTCGACCTCCGGCAGTTCGCCGGCGGCGGCGAGGACAACGTCGGCATCGTGGACCGTTCTTTTTCGGGACGTAACGTCACGCTCACCGTGCAAAACTTCGGCGACGAGCCCACGACACGGTCGATGGTTCTCGGTGACCGCCGTCGCTCGCTCACGCTCGCTCCCGGCGACGTCGAACGGGTAACGCTGCCTGTTCCCGCCGGCGGCGGCGAGGCGCGGGTGACGCCGGGTGACTCCTTTCCCACGGACGACGTGGCGTACGTCGCCGCCCCGCCGGACCCGACGGTCGACGTCCTGTTGTTGACGAACGATCGGAATCGGTATCTCACGACCGCGCTCTCGGTGATCGACGAGGTTCAACTCACGGTCGACGCACCGCCGACAACGGTCGAGAACGGCTACGACGTGGTTCTCTACGGTGATGTGGCGGGCGAACGCCTCCTTCGGGGTAACGTCGAGGCCGGCCGCGACCTTCTCGACGCGGGCGGCGGTGTCGGGGTTGTAGCACAGGAGTCGCCGCCGGAGGCCTACGGCGACCTTCTTCTCCTCTCGCCGACCGGTGCCGGAACCAATCCCTCGATCGGACGGACGGCGAACGACGAACTCACCCGCGGGATCGACTTCCCGCCGCCGGAGGGCTACCTCCAGGGGTCGCTCCGGTCCGGGACGGCCCTCGTCAGCACCGGAGACGGAACGCCGATCGTCGCGACGGAGCAACGAGAAGCGGGTCGTGTCCTCTACTACGGCTACGTCGCCGACTCCGACCCCTTCCGGTTCAACTACCAATACCCCGTCTTCTGGAAGCGGGCGGTGTTCTATCTGGCCGGCCGGGAGTCGCTCGACAGCCTGAACCGTGAAACCGGATCGGTACTCCGGTTTTCCGACACAACCGAGGTCAGAACACCCGACAGAACCGTCTCGGCACGGTCGGTTCCGCTCGACAGGGCGGGGTTCTACGCCGTCAGCGACGACCGCCTGCTCGGTGTGTCGTTGTACAGCGAGGCCGAGTCGGACGTGGCCGCGGCGCCGCTCGACGAGCGCGAGGGAGTGACCGGTGTCCGGGCGCGGGAGGAGGAACGGCAGGTTCCCCGCCCGCTGACGCCCCTCGTCGCGCTGGTCGCGTTGCTCGTTCTCGTCGGCGAGGTGGCCTTTCTCCGTCGCCGGGGTGATCTGTGATGTGGCTGCTTTTGTCGGTCCGGACGACAGTCGGGGGGGCGGTCGTCGGCCTCGAGCGGCCGGCGGCGTTGCTCGCGTTGCCGGCCGCCGTCGCCACGCTTCTGTTGCTCGTCCGATACCGGGCGTCCGGGATGGCCTCACGGCGGAGTCGGCGACTCCTGCTTGCCGCCAGACTGGTCGTTGCGACCCTGATCGTCGTCTCGGCCGCCGGTCCCTTCACCGTCGTCACGACCGAAACGCAGGGAGAGCCGAGCGTGTCGATGCTGGTCGACCGCTCGGACAGCACGACCGTCTCGCCGGCGGTCGCCGAGCGGTTGGCCGAGGACATCGAGGCCGAAGGGGTGCCGGTGACCGTCTCGACGGTCGGGCAGGGGACCGACTCGCGGATCGGCGACGGTGTCGCCGCGAACGTCCGCAAGAACGGCTCGGTCGTCGTCGTCTCCGACGGCCAGGTCACCGACGGGCGGCGCCTCGCCGAGACGGCTGAGTTCGCACGCTCCGTGAACGCCACGATCAGCGCCGTCTCTCCCGACCCGACGCGGACCGAGCGCTACGTCGCCGTCTCCGGACCGAGCAAGGCGAGCGTCGGCGTCGAAAGCCAGTATCTGGTGCAGGTTTCCGGTGTTCGGGCCACCGACCCGGTCGAGGTGACCGTCTCCGTCGACGGCGAACAGGTCACGAGCGAACGGGTCGCGGAGGGGACGGGAAGCGTTGTCGTCTCGCATACGTTCGAGTCGACGGGCGACCACCGGATCACGGCCGAAATCGACGGCGACGACGAGTTCGAGGTCAACGACGTGGCGCGAAAGACCGTCCGCGTCGTCGATCAACCCCGCGTGCTGTATGTCTCCCGCGGGGAGTACCCGCTCCGCGAGTATCTGAACCAGTTGTACGATGTCGAGACGGCCGAGTCGGTCCCCGAAAATCTCGACCCGTACTACGCGGTGGTCGTCCAGAACGTCGCCGCCGGGGACATGGGGAACGTCGACGAACTCCAGCGATTCGTTATCGACGGTGGGGGGCTGTTGATGGCTGGCGGCCCGGACAGTTTTGAGAACGGGAACTACGCCAACTCCTCGGTTGCCTCGATGCTCCCGGTCACGTTCGGCGAGTCGCGTCCGGGGAGTACACGCATCGTCATGCTGATCGACGTTTCGGGGAGCGCCGATGACGGGATGCGGATCCAGAAAGCCATCGCACTCGACGCCCTCTCACAACTCGATGATGAGAACACCGTTGGCGTCGTCGGGTTCAACCAGCGGGCCTACAGCGTCGCCGACCCCGTTCGACTGGGCGAGGGACGCGCCGACGTCGAGGACCGGATTCGTCGCCTGCAGGCCGGCGGCGCGACGGACATCGCAAACGGGCTCCGGGGGGCCGAGGAGATGCTCGGCGGGCAGCGTGGGACGGTCATCCTCGTCAGTGACGGCGGTGACACCGCGAGTCGGTCGGCAGTCGTGGCGAACGCGCTCGGTCGACAGGGGGTCCGCGTTATCGCCGTCGGGGCCGGGCGGAACGTCAACGAGGGCGTTCTCCGGCGAATCGCAGAGGAGTCCGGGGGCAACTACTTCCGCGCCGACGAAACCGAGCGTCTGCGCCTCCTGTTCGGCGGTGGAAGCCGACAGTTCCAGGGCGAGGGTCTGACCGTCGTCGACTCGACACACTTCATCACGAGTGGCGTCACGCTGGAGTCGACCCCCGGCCGTGTCAACGACGTCTCGATGCGGCCGGGCGCGGACCTTCTCGTCGCCGGTTCGGACGGCACGCCCGCCGTTGCCTCGTGGCGGTACGGGCTCGGGCGGGTCGCAACGATCACGGCCTACGACGACACCGGAGGGCTCGACGGCTTGCTCCGACGGCCGGACTCCCTGCTGGTCACCAAGTCCGTCAACTACGCCATCGGCGATCCGGAGCGGAAAGCGACGGGGGTCACTGACGTGGCCGACACGCGGGTCGGGGAGCCGACGACGGTCGTCTACCGTGGTGTCTCGCCACCCGAGGGGACGGAGCTCACGTTCAGCGCCGTCGACGAGAACGTCTACCGCGCACAGACGACCCCCGAGTCGGTCGGGTTCGGGACGGTTGCGGGCGCGACCTACGCCGCCAACTACCCCGCGGAGTACGCCGGCTTCGGCACGTCGGCGGCGCTCACCGAGGCCGTGCGGGCGACCGGCGGCCAGCAGTTCGGGCGCAACGACGCCACGGAGATCGCCGCGTTCGCCCGCCAGCAGTCGACCCGCGTGCGCGATGTGCGGCGGTCGTGGGACTGGGCGTTGTTGACCGCCGCCCTACTCCTGTTCCTGACCGAGGTGGTTGTCCGGCGGCTTCAAGTGTACAACGGCCGAACTACCCGTGAGAGCGGTCTCCCATGAGCCTCATTGGCCGATCGATCAACCTCGCCCTCGCCCTTTTGATCTGCCTGTCGGTCGCCGGGACCGCGGGCGCGACGTTGTACTATCAGGAGTCGGTCGAGGATCTCGATACGGAGAACAGCCAGCTCCGCCAGGAGAACGAGCGCCTGCGGGAGAACCTCCGGTCGACCGAGAGCGAACTCCAGCAGACCCGCCAGCGGCTGCAGGATCTCAACGAGAGCCTACAGACCACCCGAAGCGACGTAGGACAGGTGTCGGAAGACCTCGAAGAAACGGAAGGGCAACTGGAGTCGACCGAGCAGGAACTCGCCTCGACCCGGCAGGATCTCCAGTCTGCTCGCAACCGGGTCGAGGAGTTACAACAACGGGCGAACGAACTGGAAACCCGGAACGAACAGCTCCGGTCGGAGGTCTCGAGCCTCGAAACCGAAAACGATGAGCTCCGGACGGAACGCGACGAACTGCAGGCCGACGTCGACGAGCTGAACGATCAGGTGTCACAACTCGAATCCGAGATCAGCAGTTTAGAAACGGAGAACCAGAACCTCCGCGTGGAGAATCAAAACCTTCGGGACGAACTCAGCGAAACAGAGAGCGACCTCGCGGCGGTGTGTGCCGAGGTCGACGACCCGCCGCCGGAGTGTAACTGACAATGGCCGAGCCGACGACCACCCCTGCCACCGGTGACGGCGACCCCCCGCCCGAGGAGCGCAAGCTCCGTCGCGCGCTGACCCAGATTCGCCGGGAGGGCTGGAAGGTGGCGATCATCTACGCCGTTGTCGACGCGACGCTTGCGACACTGTTCACGAACCTCGTCGCGACGGTCGCCGGCATACCCGGACTCCCCACGCGCCTCTCGTTGCCCGGTGCCGTGCTGTCGGCGCTCCGTGGCGCGGGCGTCGCGCCCGCCGACTCGACGGTGGCGAGCGGTGTCGTCGTCGGTCTCGTCGCCGGGGTCGTTATCCTCGTCGTGGAGGTCGCGTGGCGGGTGCGCCGGCCGCTGATCGAGCAGTTCGAGGCCGCAAACCCGGACCTACGCGGGGCCTTGCGGACGGCTCGCGACGCCGTCGAACGCGGGGAGAGCGGCCGCTCCCGGATGGCGCGTCGGCTCTACGAGGATGTTCTCGACGACCTCCGGGCGGCCTCCAGCGTTGGCCTTCTCGACCTCCGACGGATCGCGCTGACGGTTGTCCTCGTCGCGGCCGTCAGCATCGCGACGATCCAACTCGCCGTCGTCGACCTCTCGCTTGCTGGCGGTGGGGCGCCCGAGGCCGAACCGGACGGTGGCACCGATACGGAGTACACCGGGTTGGAGGACGGGTCGTCGATCCTCGGCGAACCGGAGGGCGTACCCGAGGGCGAGGAGAATCTCGACGCGTCCATCGACACCGAGGGCTCGGGGAGCGGCGACAACGACGCCGGCGCCGACGTCGAGTCGGCGGCCGCGTACGACGAGAGCGGATTCGACGACTCGGGAACGGTCGAGAGCCAGCGCGCAGGGTTTTCCGAACGCGAGCGACTCGAAGATGCGGACCTGATCCGCGAGTACAACCTGCGGATCCGGGAGGACGACGACTCATGACCGAGACAAACACCGACATCGACGTGTTGCAGGAGCGACTGGCCGAGGTCCGCGAGGAGGTCGGCAAGCGAATCATCGGCCAACGGGACGTGCTCGAACGCCTGCTGGTCTGTATCATCGCGGACGGCAACGCCCTGCTTGAAAGCAACCCCGGACTGGGGAAGACCACGATGGTTCGGACCGTCGCGGAGGTGACCGGGCTGGACTTCTCGCGGGTGCAGAACACGCCGGACCTGATGCCGTCGGACATCACGGGAACGGAGGTCATCCGCGACTCCGGCGAGACCAGAGCGTTCGTCTTCGACAAGGGGCCGATCTTCGCGAACATCGTTCTCGCAGACGAGATAAACCGTGCAACGCCGAAGACACAGGCGGCGCTGTTGGAAGCGATGCAGGAAAAGCAGGTAACCGCCGCCGGCGAGACATACGACCTCCCGCGGCCCTTTTTAGTGTTGGCGACGCAGAATCCGGTCGACCAGGAGGGAACCTACCCGCTCCCGGAGGCCCAGACCGACCGCTTTCTGTTGAAACTCGTTCTCGATTACCCCGCCGCGGAGGAGGAACGCGACATCGTGAACCTCTACACCGGGAGCGGATCGGGGTCGGCCCCGCCGGTGGAGACGGTGGTGACGCGCTCGGAGATCCGGCAGATCCAGTCGCTGGCCCGCGAGATGCCCATCGCCGACGACGTGCGCGACCGGGCGATCGAACTGGTGCGGGCGACCCGCGAGGCAGAGACGGTCGAGTTCGGCGCGAGTCCCCGGGCGAGCATGGGACTCGTCCTCACGGCGAAGGCACGGGCGTTTCTCCGTGGACGCGCACACGTCTCGTGGGAGGATGTAGCCGAGATGGCCCCGCCGGTGTTGCGCCACCGCATCCTGCTCGACTTCCGGGCGGAACGTGAAGGGCTGACGGCCGACGACGTGATCGCGACGCTGGTTGACGAGGTCTGAGATGATCGATCCCGACTTTCTCGACGAACTCGGCCGATTCGATGCGTCGCTGGACCAGCAGACGACGGCGGTCAAAAAGGGCGAACGGGAGTCGCCGAGCGTCGGCGAGGGGTTGACATTCAGCGACTACCGACGCTACTCGCCGGGCGACGACACCCGCCTGATCGACTGGCGGCTCTACGCCCGCACGGAGGAGTACTTTATCAAGCAGTTCGAGGAAGAACGCAATCTTACCGTCCACGTCCTCATAGACGCGAGCGCGTCGATGGATTACGGCGACGACGACCACAACAAGTTCGAGTTCAGCGCGAAACTCGGCCTCGGGTACGCCTACCTCACCGCCGAGGAACACGACGACTTTCGGCTGTCACTGTTCACCGACCGGACCGAACGGCTCGACACCGGCAGATCGACGCGGGGGGAGGTGTTGGCGCTCGTCGACCGCCTCAACGAGACGACCCCCGAGGGCGAGACGGATTTCAAGGCGGCGCTTGAAGCGTACGCGGCATCGATCCGGTCGCGGTCGTTGGTGGTCATCGTTACGGACTGTATCGGCGACCTCGACGGGTTAGAGGCGGGCGTGGCGGCGCTCGCCCGCAACGAGGTGGTACTCGTCCAGACGCTCTCACCGGCGGAACTCGACCCTGAGGCCGGCGGTGACACGATCTTCGAGGACGTGGAGTCTGAGCTGACCCGGCGGACGTACTTCGGCGGTCGACTCGCCGAACGGTACCGCGAGCGTGTCGATGCGTTCGTTGACGACGTGGCCGACCGGGCGCGGAAACTCCGGGTGACACACGCGCTCGTGGCGACCGACGAGGATTTTTTCGACGCCTTTGGGGCCGTGTGGGTCGGCGACTGATCGACGGCCCGAGACGCCGGGATCGAAACGCTATACTGTTCACTCGACCCGATGTTCGATATGGGTTATCTCCAGTGGGCGCTTGTCGCGCTGGTGGCGTACTCGGCGGTTGCGCCGCTGGTCGGCTTTGCGACGACCGGCGACCCGAAGGTGCCGAGTTTCGTCGCCGCACTCATCACCAACGGAATCCTGCTGATCGCGACCGTAGGGGTCGTTCTCTACGAGGGGCAGTCGGTCACCTCGTTTTTCCGGCACCCAAAGGCGCCGTACCTCTATCTGGCCGGACTGTTTCTGGCGGTCGGCATCCTCGCGTACTACCGTGCGCTGTCGCTCGGTCCGGTGAGTGCGGTGGTTCCCATCTTCGGAACCTTTCTGGTCGTCAGTTCGGTTGCAGGAATCGCCTTTCTCGACGAGTCACTGACGGCCCGAAAGGTCGCCGGGATCGGTTGTGCGATACTCGGGATCTACCTCGTCTCGGCGGAGTAGTCCGTTGGCCGGACGTGCCGGCCGGGCCGTCACGGGTCGACCGCGTCAGGCGTCGATTTCGATCGGCGTACCCCGGGTGGCTGCGCCCGCCGACACCGGCAGTCGGACCTCGAGGATACCGTTGTTGTAACTGGCAGTGATCTCCTCGTCGCCGACGGACTTCGGGAAGCGGAACCGTCGGTGGTAGGTCCGGCGCTCGGCGCGGTTCTGATCCTCGTGTTCCGCGGCGACGTTGAGGATCCCGTCGTCCCACGTCACGTCGATCTCGGCGGGGTCGAACCCCGGCATCTCGACGCTCAGGACGAACTCGCCGTCCTCCTCGTACAGTTCGTAGTCGTCGCGTCCGGATTCGAACAACTGACTTGGGAAGCCTGTGCGCTGGAGCCACGAACTGGCTGGACTGGTCGGAAGCGCCATGGCTGATCACTGATGTTACATCGAGTACTTGCACGCGGTTCTATAAAAATGTTTTTTTCTTCGTTGCCGCCGACCCACAGTATTTCACCGCTCGGTCGCTACGGCGCCTATGGCACTCCAAGAGTCGGATTCGGAACTGGAGACCGGCGACCCCGCACCGGCGTTCGAACTCCCCGGCGTCGACGGGAAGACGCACACACTTGAGGACTTCGACACCGACGCCCTTCTCGTCGTGTTCACCTGCAACCACTGCCCGTACGCACAGGCGAAGTTCGACCTGTTGAACGACATCGCCGCCGAGGACGACGTGGCGGTCGTCGGCGTCAACGCGAACAACACAGAGGAGTACCCCGAGGACTCCGTCGAAAAGATGCAGG
Source organism: Haloplanus sp. (assembly GCF_028275055.1). Classification (GTDB taxonomy): domain Archaea; phylum Halobacteriota; class Halobacteria; order Halobacteriales; family Haloferacaceae; genus Haloplanus. The sequence continues at coordinate 36,140 of NZ_JAQCNJ010000021.1, read as the reverse complement.
CGTTCGTCGACGAGGGCCGGGTGGCCTACGACGCCTACCTCCGCGACGAGACGGCCGATGTGGCACGGGCCTACGGCGCGGTCTGTACGCCGGATCCATTTCTCTTCCGCCGCGACGGCGACACCTACCGACTGGCGTATCACGGCCGCCTCGACGACGCCCTCGGCCCCGATGAGACGGCGACCGAGTTCTACATCCGGCAGGCCATCGACGCGGTCCAAGCCGGTGAGGCGGTCGACCTCGACCCCGGGCCGTCGCGTGGTTGTGGAATCAAGTGGCCCTGACCCGTGGCGTTCGGTCTCGTCGGCCGTGACGTCGTCGTGACGGTAGGAAGCCGCCTCAGCGGACGAAACCGAGGAGGCTATGACCCCGGCACCCCTTCGCGAAGACACGATGTCCGAGACCATAGACACGGACGAGGAACGGACGACGATCCGGATGGGGCGGGAGTTCGAACGGGAGTACCGAGTCGGCGCCAGCGAGGCCGGCGAGTTTCTGATCGCCCTCGGCGAACAACTCCGAGACGACAACGAACTCACCATCGCCGACGACGAGTGGGAACTCCCTTTCGCCTTCGGCGAACCGGTCGAACTCGAGATCGACTTCGAGGGTGTCGGCGACCCTGAACTCGAGGTCGAACTCCTTCTGCCGGGGCGAAGCGACGAGGACGCGCCAAGCGTCGAGTAACGGGCAACGCCGAACGACTCACCCGTTTCGGGCGCGTATCGATCGTCGTGACCGACACCCACTCGACCGACGCGCCGGCACCCGTTCGCCTCGAAACCGCGACGGCCCTCGACCGGTTCGTCGCCGACCACGACCGCGCCCTCGTGGAGTTTTACACCGCTGGCTGTGGCGCCTGCGCCGCCATGGAACCGGTGCTCGGTCTCGTCGCCGAGGAGACCGGCGTGCCCGTGGCGCTCATCAACCCGCGTGACGATCCGACGCTGATCGGGGACTACAACATCACTCGGGTGCCGACGCTCGTGATCTTCGAGAACGGAACACAGATCGACCGGTTGGACGACGAGTTCGTCGGCGCGGATCGTGTGGTCGAACGACTGCGTTAGTCGCGGGCGGTCTCGAACGCTTCGCGGGCGTTCTCGACTGCGGCCTCGCGTTTGGCAGGGTAGGCCTCGACCTTTCCGCGGAGGGTGATGCCGTCACCTTGCCGGGCCACGCCGCCGAACGCCGCTTGCTTGTCGAGGGTGAGATACAACGAGCAGTCCTCCGACACCCGATCATCGAGTTCATCCACGAACGCGTCGTAGCCGGGGAGGTCGGCGAGTCGGCCGAGGACGTACCGCACGTCGTCCGCGTTCTCCAGTCGCGCCGAGAGGATGGCGATCCGGTCGCCGTGGTGGCCCTCGGTTACCTGCCGCTCGAGTCCGTGGTCCTCGGGGAGAAAGGTTCGGAGCGCCCCTTCGACGCGCTTCTCGTCCTCGGTGGCGTAACAGAACGTCCGCAGATCGACGTAGTGGAAGGGGACACTCGACATACGGGGCGGTCGCGGATTACTCGTCGTCCGCGTCGCCGGCGCGTTCGAGCGCGTCCTCGGGGACGCCGGTCTCCTGTCCGTCCTCGAAGCTGATCGTGTAGGTGGCGTCGCCGAACATCGTCTCCATCACCTGCGTGATCGTCCCCGCGTCGCCGTCGTACTCGCTGTGTTTGTCGTGGAGTACCACCTCGTCTTCCTTCTCGAAGCTCATAATACGGTGTTCCGCCGGAGCGCATAAAAACGCGCTGATTCGCCGGGCGACACCACAGCCGCGGCCGGTTTCGGGGATCGGGAGGGCTAAGTCGGCGCCGCCCGGATGCGCCCGCATGGAACACACCAGACGCGCGTGTCTCGTGGCGACGGCAGGACTCGTCGGGCTCTCGGCGGGGTGTCTCGGTGGCGGTGGAGGAGGTGGAGGCGGCGGAACCGAGGACTGCGACATCGAAGATGGACCGACGGTGTCGGAACTGCCGGCGCCGGGCGTGGGGCCGGACGACGCCGACGTGACCGTCGCGGCGTTCGAGGATTTCTCCTGTCCCCACTGTGCGACGTTCAGTCTCGAGGTGCTCCCGGAGCTTCGATCCGACTACGTCGACCCGGGCGTGGCCCGGTTCGAACACCGCGACTTCCCGATCCCGGTCGACGAACGGTGGTCGTGGCAGGCCGGGAGCGCCGCCCGTGGGGTACAGGACGAGGTCGGCGACGAGGCCTTTTTCGAGTACGCCCACGCGTTGTTCGAAAACCAAGGCGACTACTCGCCGGCGCTTATCACCGACCTCGCCGAGGAGGTCGGCGCGCCGGGATGTGCGGTTCAAGCCGACGCGCTCAACGGGACCTACCGACCGGTGTTGGAGTCCGACCGCCAGTCGGGGATCGACAGCGGGGTCAAGGGGACACCGAGCGTGTTCGTCGGTGGTCGACCGGTCAACCCGACTTACGACGCCATCTCCACGGCCATCGAATCCCGGCGGTAGAACGGGCGACCGGGACGTTGTAGCGGCCGCTTCGAGCGGGTGAAAAAGGGAGTGCTCGTCCAGCGCCGTTCGAGCGGTCGGGTCTGTGCCCGGACCTACAGTCGCTGGAGGTTGGTCGCTCGGGGGCCTTTGTCGGCCTGTTCGATGTCGAATTCGACTTCCTGTCCCTCTTCGAGGTCCGGGCCGCCGATGTCCTCCATGTGGAAGAACACGTCTTCGTCGGAATCTTCGGTCTCGATGAACCCGTAACCGCCGGTGTCGTTGAAGAACGCAACCGTACCTGTCGTCATTGCGTAACGCACGACGAAAACCAGCGACATAAGGTTTCCGGGTATCCACCGGGTTCGTGATGCGGTTTCGGCAGTCGAGATGGGTTTTGAGCGCCTGAGCACCCGTTAGCGTCTGTTTCACGGCGGATCACGGGATCGCGTCGCTCGGCCGTCCCCCGCGGTCGGAGCGGCCGTCTGCTCACGACACCTGCACGGCGACGACCGTCGCGACCGCGGTGGCACAGACGCCGGCAGCGAGGAGAAGGTAGTTCGCCAAGGTGTTGTCGGCACGGGTGAGCCGGACGGAGAAGTCGCGACCCGACAACGGCCACAGGAGCGGGACGCCCGCGGGTGTCAGCGCGTCCGCGAGGAGGTGTGCGAGCACCGCGGCCGCGCCGACACCGAAGCCGAAGGCGGCAACGGTCGTCGGATCGCCGCCGAGGGTGGGCGTAAGACCGAAGCCGACGCCGCCGCCGATGCCGCCGACCAGAACGGCAAAGGCGAGCGTGTGGGTCGGCCCGCGGTGGGAGATCAGCGGGGCGCGATGGTCGAGGTCGGGGAGCATCGACAGCCAGATCATGACCGCGCCGGCGACGAACGCGAGGTCGGGCCGGCCGTACACGACGAGCGTAAGACCGACCGGCGCGAACACGAGAAGCGAGACGCCGAGATGACCGCGTCTGTACATGACGTGAGGCGATCCATTATGCTCCGGGCGGTGACCAGAAGCTTTCGGCTCACAGCAGGAGGGAGGTATCGGGGAGCCGATCACGCCACGACGACGGCCGTCACACCATCGAGACCGGTTCAAGCCACGCTGTGGTGGCCTAAGGGTGCGTCGGTCTCCCGAGCGACCGGTCCGACCGTCCGGATATCACCGAGAACGGATGCGCCACAGTCGTGAGAAACGCCGTCGGTCGTCCGGGTACCGGCGTCCGGTGCCGGGTCGTGGTCGACTCAGTCGCCCCGGACGAACCGGTCGAACGCGGAGATGAACGCGGCGTCTTCCTCCGTCGCCCGTTCCCACTCGACCAGCCCCCGCTCTGCGCGCGTCCCCTCGATGGTGCTGTCGAGAACGAAGGCGACGAGACCGCCGACCGCCATCCCGGTCGACCCGATGACGTAGACCGTGTCTGCGACGGCGCGCGTTCCGAGGATCGGTCCGACGACGGCGACGGCGGCCATTCCCTCGCGGAAGGCCGCGGCACTCCCGACGTTCCCCATGTACGCCGGAATCGCGAGGCCAGCAAAGAGGGCGATGCCGACGATGAAGACGTTCCGGGAGGACTCCAAGTCGACGTACTCCAGGTTCGAGAGGCCAACGGCGACGATCTGTCCGAACATGGCGACGTAAAGCCCGCCAACGATGGGATCGGGGATGGTGGCGATGAGTTGGCCGAAGTAGCCGACAAAGCCGATGACGATCATCACGGCGGCACCGATCTGGACGACATAGCGGGAGGCAACACCCGTCAACCCGATGGCACCGATGTTCTCGGAGTAGGAGGTCGACCCGCCCGTCCCCATGAGGCCGGCGAAAACGTTCATTAGCCCCTCCATGCCGATGCCGTGGTTGATCCGTTCCTCGTTCGGCGCGCCGATCCCGGAGAGGCGGGCGACGGCGTGGTAGTCGCCGAAGGACTCGAGCATCGACGCCGCGACGCCGGCGAGCATCCCGATGACGAACGCCGTCTCGATCCGTGGAATCCCCCACTGGAGCGGGTAGATAGGCATCAGCGCCGGCGCGGCGGCCACCGACGCCAGGTCGACGAACCCGGACGTATCGGGGGTGTAAACACCCGTAACAGAGAGAACGGCGGCGACGACCCACGCAACGACCACACCGAGAAGGACCGGAAACAACTGAAACGCCCGGGACCGATCACCGAGGTACTGCGAGAACAGAACGATCGACCCGAGCGTCAGGCCGAGCAGCCACCAGTTGCCGGAGGCGGCCGTCACCTGCGGGGCGTTGAACAGCGCGAGGCCGATGAGCGCGACGGTCGGTGCGATAACGACCGGCGAGATGTACGCCCGGATGCGGCCGAGCAGTCCGAGATACCCGACCGCCACCTCAACGACGGCGGCGACGACGATGGCGCCCTGCAACTGGAGAAGCGCGGCCTGCCACGCCGGTCCGGCGGGGTTGCTCGCCTGCACGACGCCGATGACGGCGAGCGCCGGCGCGAGCATCGAGAACGGCGCGCCCTGCACGATCGGATATCGGTTGCCGAAGGTGGTCTGTGCGAGGGTGGCGATGCCCGAGACAACGAAGAACGTGCCGACGAACCGCGGGACGATGGCGTCGGGCATGCCGAGTGCCCCCGCGAGGATCAGCGGCACCGCGACGTTCGCTCCGACCATCGTGAGGTAATGTTGGACCCCGAGCAGCCCCGACGTGAGGAGGGGTGGCTTGTCGTCGATGCCGTACTCAACGAAACCGGATCGCTCGTCCTCGCCACTCATGCCGTCATCGCCCCGTGATGCATGAGGCGAGTTCGCCACCCGACCCTCTAAAATCGCCCGGATCGTCCCGGTCGGGCCGAAACGGTGACAGTGCGGGCGCCCGTCAGAACGGCCGATGGACGACCGGAACGACCGACCGTCGAGCACGGGGGGAAACGGGAGCGCGACCACGCCCGGTGACCGGGTGTTCGACACCGGGCGCCCGATAGCCGGCCGGGAGAGCGTTGGCTCCGACCCCGAGGCGTTCTGCTACGGCGGCGAACAGGTCGTCGAACGCGCACCGCTCGGGGCCGGTTGGGCCGCCGTCACCACCCACCGGGTGCTGGCGTACAACCCCGCCGCCGCCGGTCGGCGGTTCGAGGCGGTCGACCGGCCGAACGTGTGTGGAATCGATGTCGACGCCTCGGGCGACCCACGGCATCTTCGGTGGGGGCTTCGTGCGCTCCTCTACGGGCTCGTCGGACTCGGTGGCGGGGGTGCCCTCCGGGCGCTGAACGTGGCCGGCACGCTGTCGGTAGGAGAGGCGGCCCGCGACGCACCGGTCGGGGGCGTTCTCGCGGTGACCGACGCCGTCGCCGGCGCCGTCGCGACCCTCGCGACGGTGCTACTTTTCGGCGGCATCGGCCTTCTCGTTGTCGCAGTCGGACTCCTTGGCCGGTATCTTCGGACACGCGATCCGGCGCTGGTCGTCGACCGCTTCGGCGAAGCCCCCGTCCGGCTCCCCGCGCCCCGAACCGACGGCGAACGGGCGGCATCGACGCTCTCGGACGCGCTGACGGATGGGTGACGGGACCAATGATATATCCCCCCACGCGGCGTACGGAACTGCGATGGAAGTCAGGCGACTCGTCCGCGGTCGGATCGGCGACGACCGACTGAACCGGGTAGCCGCCGAAATCGCGGCGCGGTACGGCCGCGAGGACCCTTCGGTCCGGTGTCTCGACGCCGACAACTGGCTTTCGACCCCGCTCGTTCTCGACGAGGACCTCTTCGTGAAGGTCATCTCACGGCGCAACTCGCTGGTCCACGCGCTCATCACGACCGGCCGGAACCTCGGCGTCTTTTCGTCGGGGACGGAGGGGTTTTTCGAACATTTCGGAACGCCGTACGGGATGGCCACCCATGAGCTGGCTGCGACCGAGGAGATGCGGCGGATCGGGCTGAACGCGCCGGAGCCGCTCGAAGCACTCGAAATCGACGATCTTGGCGTTGTCGTTCTCGAGTACCTTCCGGAGTTTCGCCCGCTCGACGAACTCGACCGGGAGACCGAACGGGCACTCGCGCCCGAACTGTTCGGCGCGCTGTGGACGCTCCACGACCACGGCCTCGCACACGGTGACCTGCGTGCCGAGAACGTTCTCATCCTCGACGACGACCTCTACTTTATCGACGCGACGAACGTCGGTGAGACCGGTGGGGACGCCGCCCGGTCGTACGACATCGCCTGCGGGTTGGCGGCGCTCGAACCTCTGATCGGCGCGGGACCGACCGTCGAGGCGGCCACAACGGCGTACCCGGCCGAGGAACTGCTTGGGGCGCTTGACTTTCTCGACTTCGTCAACATCCGCCCTGATCACGACTGCGACGCCGCGGCGCTCAAAGGCGAGGTAGAAAAGCGAGCGGCCTGAAACGGAAGGGTGGACGGGAGCCGAGGGGAGGACCCCCCTGCCGGGCGAGGGCGGTCCGTTCCGCGGCGGGCGACGACGTGGTGGAGTCGAATGTGCCGAGTCTCGACGAGAAAAGCGTCGATGCGTCGGCACCAGCCGATACTGTCCTCTACCGTATAAACCCACCGACCCCGGTCAGTCCCGCCGGTCGCGGAGCGCGGGGAACTCCTCACGCACCGCGGCGACCCGGCCGGAATCGACATCGCCGACGACGAGAGTCGGGTCGTCGCCGGCGCTCGCGATGGCCGTACCCCACGGATCGTAGACGGTCGACCGCCCCAGAAGCGTCGCATCGTCGAACGTGGCCGCCCCGTTCGTCGCCGCGACGTAGGTCAAATTCTCGATTGCGCGCGCGCGGCCGAGCGTCTCCCAGTGTTCGACGCGGGGGTAGGGCCACGCGCTCGGCACGCAGACAAGCGTCACGCCCCGGTCGACCAGCCGACGGTAGAGTTCGGGAAACCGGAGGTCATAACAGGTCGTCATGCCGACGGTGACACCCTCAAACTCGACGGTCGGGAGCGTCTCGCCGGGTGTGAACAGTTCCGTCCCGGCCGACCCGTAGCCGAAAAGGTGGTGTTTCCGGTAGACGCCCCGTCTGGTCCCCCCGCGATCGTAGAAGACACAGGTGTTCGCGAGGCCCTCGGACGCCGGCACGTCGGCGCCGGCGGCGGCGCTGGCGGCGAGGTCCTCGACGTGGCTTCCGGCCACCAGCCCGACGCCGTGGTCGGCCGCGAGGTCGGACAGACGGGCGAAGACCGGTCCGTCGAGTCCCTCGGCGGCGCGGTCGTAAGCACCGAAGGCAAAGTAGCCAACCGTGAACAGTTCCGGGAGCACGACGAGGTCGACCCCACGGTCGGCGGCGTCGGCGACGGCAGTCGTAGCCCGGTCGAGGTTACCCGTGACGTCGCCGGCCTCCTGGTCGAGTTGAGCCAGTGCGATCCGCATCTCAGGCCGGGAGTTCGAGATCACGCCTGAGCGCCGCTTCGAGGTTGTCGAGTTCGTCATCGAGGCGGCTTTTGAAGAACCGCTCCACGCCCGGGAGGCGGCCGTCGACGACGAACTCGTTGTGGAGGTAACAGCCCGCCTCGGTCTCCTCGATACGGTGTTCGCCGGTCACGCGCATCACGCTCGACCGACCCACGAATTTGACGTAGGTCGGTGCGTCCACGTCGATATCGTCGGTCTCGACGGTCGCGGTGCGGTCGATCATCGGTAGATCCAGATCGATCTCCCACGTCGCCTCGGTGCCGTCGACCTCGTAGTCACGGACGACGCTGATCGACTCGGCGCGCTTGCCGGGATCCGAGATAAACGCCCAGACACGGTCCGGTAGTGCCTCGAACTCGAACGTCCGCTGAACACGCACAGTCATACGTTAAGCTCCCGCCGGATCATCAAAAACTGCAGGGTTACCCTTGTGTGACGCGCCACGTCGTCGACCGTGCGCGTCCCCACTTTTCGATCTCGACATCCTCGGACTTCTCCGCCAGTTTGGGAAGTCGGGAGCCGACCTGCTTCGCGGTCAGCCCGATGGCGTCGGCGATGTTCTTCGCGCGGAAGTAACGCTCCCCCCGGGAGACGCTGTCATGGAGATACGCGAGGATTCGCCGCTCCTCTTCGGTCAAAGAGGTCATCGTTCATTGCTAGTACGTGACTCAGCGTCTTAACTCTTTCAAGCCATCCGGTCAGGCGTACGCCTGCACGGCCGCCACAGCGACGATGGCCGCGACGATGGCGGCGGCAAAACCCCACGCCTTCCCCAACTGGCCGGGGGCAAGCAGCATCGCAATCCCTCCGACGGCGGCCAGAATCGAGAAGAGTACGCCGAACCCGACTCCCTTGTCGGTCGTCGGGGCGTCGTGTGCCATACGCCTTCCTTCGCCGGAGTCCACTTAGCTCATTCGACTTTGTAGACCCGGAGCCAACGGGTACGCGCCGGTGACCGCCCGGCCGAGCGGCGCTGTCGCGGCGCCAACCGCACCGAAACACACGTACGGACCCGAGGTGTCATGAGACACCACCGCCGACGGGCACGGGTCAGGTGCCAGCGTGGGTGCTACCATCAGGCGCGTCGACCGGAACATTCGACAGGACGGGCCCCTACGAATCGGTATGTCCAAGACGGATAACGATGTCACCGCGCGGTATTACGAGACCGAAGAGGAGCGAGTGCTCGCGTTCGAACGCGGGGAGCGGACGGCGGTGGTCGCCCAGAACAGCGACGGTTACGCGATGGTGATGGTCCGGCCGAGCGTCGACGGCGACGAACTGGAGCGATACTACGGCTTCGATATGGCGCTTGACCACGCGGCCGAACTCCTCGGCGTTCGGGTCGGCGACCTGCCGGTGCCCGAGGAGGCAAGCGACATGGGGATGTAGTCACGTCCAGTAGAACCGCGGGCCGAGCGTGAGGTAGGCGAGTGCCAGAAAGAGCAGCGCGAACGCAAAGGCCTCGCCCGGACGTCCCCGGAGAACGATTGCGAGGGCCTGTACCGTTCCCATCACGATGGCATCCTGTGGATGCAGGTCCGGATACGTCACCTGCGTCACCATGAGCGCCGCGAGGACACCAGAAAGCGCGACCAACAGGATCGGGCCGACGAGGCCGGCGAGAACACCCGCCGAGAGCACCGTCGCCGCAAGCGTCGTCGGTACACCCTTTGTCTCGGACGCGTCGCTGTCGTAGGCAGTGTAGAGGCCGAGCCGGGTCACCGCCATCGCGACGTAGACGGCAGGCAGGAGAAGGCCGAGAAGATGCGCGACGGGGTCGTCCGCGAGCGTCCACGCGTCGGCCGCCCGGGAGGCGATCAGCAGGGCCGGCGCAACACCGAAAGAGGCCACGTCCGCCAGCGAGTCGAGATACGGGCCGGCAAGGGACCCGCCGCGCTTTCTGGCGATAACGCCGTCGAGGCCGTCCGCGACGGCCGCGAGGAGCAGGATCCGTGCGGCCAAACTGGCGTCACGCGTGGCGGCAAAGGCGGCGATAAAGCCGAGCATCGCGTTGCCGACGGTAACGGCGTCCGCGAGGCCGAGTCGGCCCACGAACCGCGGTTGCATACTCCCCCCGTCTGCGACCGAGGATTTACGTCTTTATATCGGCCGATTCGATCGTCGAACCACGCCGCATTTATCCGTCGCGCACCGAAACGAGGCTATGCGTAGACGCCGCGTTCTCGCGACGTTCGGTGCCGGGTTCGTAGCCGCGAGCGCTGGCTGTGCCGCCGTCGGATCGTCCGGTGGCACCACCAAGGGCGACGTGGGGATGACCTCGGAGGCGTTCGTTCCCGCCTCCATCACGGTGCGTGTCGGCGACGAGGTGGTCTGGTACAACAACAGCGCCCGCGCCCACTCGGTCACGGCCTACGAGTCCGGTGTTCCGGAGGGAGCGGACTACTGGGCGAGTGGCGGCTACGACTCCGAGGACGCCGCCCGAGAGGCGTGGGACGGGCTGAACGGCGCGTTGGAGAGCAACGAGGCCTACAGTCACCGGTTCGAGACCCCCGGTGAGTACAGCTACTTCTGCATTCCACACGAGCGAGCGGGCATGATCGGCACCGTCGTCGTCGAGGAGTAACGTGCTCGGGCGATCCGGCCGGGTGTCGGTACCCGTTGGTCGGGGTCGGGGCACGGTGAAAAAGTCCGCAACCCACTGTGGCGCGTTCTCAGCCCTCGTCGACGGCGACGTCCTCTTCGTCCACGTCGACGGACGCCTCCTCCTCGGCGGCGACCTCTTCGGGTCGCGCCTCAAGCGTGAGCTTCTGGATTTCGACCCGCCGGAGCGGGTAGATCGTTTTTGCCTCGCCGTAGATGGCCGATGAGAGTCGGCCCTTGACGGTGCCCTCGACAAAGGAGATGAAGTCGCGCTCGGCGGCGGCCTCCTTGACGAGGTCGATCATGACCCGCCGGATGGCCTGCTCCTGACTCCGGTCTGCCTTCTTGGTGGTGAAGGCGACGGGCTGGACACGGACGCGGTAGTCGTCCGTCGTCAGCACCGTCACCGTCGCGTCGACCTTCGAGGCGCCGCGGCGAACGAGACTCCGCAGGTAGTCCCGCGTGAGTTCGTGTTTGATGAACTCCGTGTAGGCCGAGTCCGATCCCACGTCCGTGATCTTGAACGTGAGCTTGGTGTTGTTGGCCCCCGAGTCGCCGGTGAGGTCGCCGAGGGTCGTTTCGATCGTTCGTCCGATGATCTTCTCCGGTTCGTCGGCAACCGTCTGGCCGAGTTCCGCCCGGTCGTACTGTTCCGGGGCGAAGATGGTGTACCAGCGCTTGCCGCGTTTCTGCTTGGATACTGAACGTTCACTCATGAGTGTGTCTGTGTTCGCGTGCCGTTCGTGCGACGGTCTCCGCGACCGTCAGGTTCACCACGTAATCGTCCACGGTAGACCCCAATCCGCCCGAGGTCCTGCGGTCGACGGTCGTCCGGACGACATCGTCCGTCACGCTCGTCGACAGCGAAGGCGTGTTGTCCGGCCGGAGTGCGGCCGCGATTGTCGCCGCGTCGTCGTGTGTCGTCTCGACACAGGCGCGCCTCATAGCGCCTCCCTGAACGCCGTGATAAACCGCGATACTGCAACGTTGTCGTCGAATCCTGCCGTCGCCCGCTGCGCGTCGCCCGCGCTCTTGCCGCCGGCCTCAACCGCCCGCACCGCCTCGGCCGTCGCGCACCCGATGTCGGCGTCGCCCGGCGCCGCGGCGGCGGCCGCCCGGTCGGCAACAACGAGCACGACGGGTTCCGGCGATCGGAAGTCACGACAAAGTCGGGCGACCGTCCCGAGTCGCCCGGGATCGGCGTCGGTGTCGACTCGCACCGCGAGGACACCGTCGTACCGTCCCGTCGTCGCCTCGGCCACGGCCGTGTGGACGGCCCGTGCGTGGGTCCGCCACGCCTCGACTACGGCCGTCCGTGTCGTGTCGTCGTTGTCGCCGTCACGGACGGCGAGTGCAACGCCGGTTCCGGGTCGTTCTCGGGCGACCGCGTCGAGAACGTCCCCGAACCCCGCGACCGTTGCGAACCGGCCATCGGGCGTCGCGTACGGGCGAAGACCCCGCTCGACCGCGTCGACGGCCCGCGCCGACGATGCGGTCGACTCGACCGCCAACCACGAGGCCAGACGCCGGCGGTCGTCGTCCGCCGGGTCTGCCGGGTACTCGAGCGACTCGAGGGTGGCCCGTGCCGCCTCGGGGTCGCCGGAAACCGACGCGTGAACGAGCGTCGAGTGGGCGAGGCAGTCGGCCGGGTCGGCCGTCGGGGCGGCCACACCGGGGCGGCGCTCGACGGTCGTCTGCCGTGAGGCGGCGTCGAGCAACGCCGCCGCGTCGCCGGCGTCGACCGGGTGGCCGGCGGCGGCGACGCCCGCGAGTGCGAGAACGGGGTCGGGGTCGAGTCCGAGCGCGCGAACCACCTCCGCGGCCGCGAGACTCGCCGGGCGCGCACCGCCGATGCCGTGGTCGCCACCGGTCGCTCCGGGACCGACGCCGAGAACGAAGTCCTCACCGTTGGCCATCGTCGACGCCGGATCGGGGATCGGGTCGACACGGATTTGAAACGGGACGGCGACCGTCCTGAGCGCCCGCGCGAGGACGCCGCTCGCGGCCAGCGAGTCGCCGTTTGCGGCCGCGACGACCCGGACGAATGGGGCGTCACGGAGAGCGGCGGCGACCTCACCGGCGTCGGCATCGGTGTCAGTGGTGGCGGGCGCGGTGGCCATCTACTCCTCCAGCAGCTCGGTGGCGACCTCGTAGTTGTAGGTGAACTCCTCGTCGAGGGCGTCGCCGCGGTAGTAGTCGACCAGGCGACGGATCTTCGACTCGGTGTTCTGGAGTGCGCGCTTGTTCTGGTGGTCCTGGGCGTTGTCCGCCATATGTTCGCGGAGACCGATTGCCCGTTCCATCAGGCTGCGCAGGTCCTCGGGCAGGTCGTGACCGGCGTCGTGGTCGTCGAGAATTTCGGTGATCTTCTTGCCCGTCGCCAGCGTCACGTCGGGGATCGGCGTCCCCTTCACGCCCTCGTCGCGCAGTTTCATCCCGATGACGCTCGGGTCGTGGCCCTGGTCCGCGAGTTCGACCACGCGGGCCTCGATGTCCTGTTCGTCGACGTCGCTCCACTCGGGGGGGTCGTCTGCCACCGGCTTGTCCGACCCGGACGAGCCTCGGCGGCGGGTGTGCATTCGTGCCATAGTTGGTTGGAACCGCACAGACCGCAGAAGCGAATCCGCGACCAGCGACTGTCGGTCGCGCACTACCGCAATCCCAAGCCCAGACGGGCGAGTCAGAGTTGCGGTCGTGCTGTTCCCAGTCGTTGATTCGCGAATCGGGCACTAAACCGTTTCGAAGCCGTCGAAAGCGTGGGTGGATCGACCCACACACCGACGAGTCGAAGCCCTTATTATCGGGACCGCGGTACGAATCGATGCGTCAGGGCTCGTAGATCAGGGGTAGATCACTCCCTTGGCATGGGAGAGGCCCCGGGTTCAAATCCCGGCGAGTCCACTTCTGGTTGCGTCTTCAACACGTATCTATCGCCGCATCTACGTCATGCGATTACCCCTGTACCACAGAGGGCAGTTGCTGCTGAGAACCGGCAATCGCGTCCGGTCCCATTTGCTTCTGTCTCGGAAGCCGCCTCCTTCCAGTCTGTCGATCAGTTCAACTGCGTCTCGTCGCTCCCCACTCCCTCATCGGAGTTGACGGTGCTTTGATGCTCTTGGGGGCGGATGGCAGACGCACATGAACACGCCTCCGGAGGGAGTTTCCGTCAGGGACCGCCTCACACAAGAGGAAATCGAGGAGGCGTTCGATACGGGATTTGGATACCGAATCTCCGGCATCAATCCGCGACGGGACCAGCAGGACAGGCGTTACGTACTGGTGTTTGCAAACGAGGACGGACCCTACGATGACTCCGTAACACAGGGCCGGTTCGAGTACGTCGGAGAGGGACTGTCAGGCGACCAGAGCGAAACATCGCCCGGAAATTCTACTCTCATCGACGCCATCGGCGGGGGCATCCCAGTCCACTTCTTCTACCAATCCGAGAGCGACGACAAGTGGGAGTATCAGGGGTTAGTTGACGTGTTGGACTACGAGTTCGTGGAGCGGGACGGTCGGGATGTTCTTGTGTTCATCATGAAACATCGGGACACCGGGATGACACGCGATGCCGAAGATTGGCTCGATGCTGTAAGAAAGGAACTTGCACAGTACCGGAAACAGCACGATGGACGGGTCGTCCATCTCGGAGAACTCTACGAGTTCTCGGAGAAACGACTGGCATCCAAGTTTCCCGAAAACGACCGTGTAAGAGCAAAAATCAGGCAGACACTTCAGCGACTGCGTGATAGGGGGGAAGTCGATTTTCTGGACGAGGATGGGACCTACCGAATCAACGACGTGGATCTCAACACCGAACTGAGCCGAGAGAGTTCGGCAGCCGATGAGTCACGTACACCGGACCCTGACTCGGAACCGCAACTGACCGGGGAACAAAAACGCGTTACCGAAACTCGCCGTCGGGCACGCGATTCCGAGTTCATCGAGGCCGTCAGAGAAGCGTACAATCGGACCTGCGTGGTCTGTGGCAGTAGCCGGGAGGCTCCCGACGGACAACCCGAGGTCGAGGCCGCCCACATCTATCCGAAGTCAGAGGGTGGTGCGGACGACGTTCGTAACGGCGTCGCTCTGTGCCGACTCCACCATTGGGCGTTCGATACCGGCTGGCTCGCGTTTACTGACGACCACGAGATTCTGGTGAAGGATGTACCCGAACGCGAGGGGTATTACGAGTTCAAGCAGTTAGATGGGAACTCGCTGGTTCTTCCCGAGGAAGGTAGCGTGGAACCACATCCGACGTATCTACAGGAACACCGCGAACTGCACGGATTTTGACCGCCGCTACATGTTGTTCAAAAACTCCCGCTGAAACTCTCACCTGTCCGCCTCGGTCTGTGCGTTGCAGTGTTGTAGCACCTCGGACGACATGTCGGCCCGGTCGCTGGGCATCTCCTCTGTCATCCCGTCGTTGAGGGTCCCTGAGGCCGGGCCTTGCAACTACGGGGTATGAGACCGAGGCGGTAACGGAACTTTCGTGGGCGGGTTGGAATGGCATGTCGCAATTATGGCTGTCACCCACTGTGGGAGCCTGCCGACCCCGACCGCCTCAATATTACGTTTAACTCTTGATATAAAAATTTGTTGGATAAATACATGACTATTATCGAATATATGCTATTTGTGTTGGATAAGAGTCCAGATAATCGGATAAAAGCCATCTCTGAGTGTAATCATCGGTGCCCCTGAGGTTGACTGCTCTTCTTTCGACGTTCGGCGGGAGGGTTCAGTGCGAAACTCGGCGGTGCCCACCGCAAGGTGACGGCTCGAAGGGTGACACTGCCGTTGTCGGACGCGCCCAGGGTTCGCGCAATCGGTCTCCGACGGGTCGTTCAACGGTCGCTCCAGCGGCCACGTGCCGACGTGTCGGGTCGGTCAGCGCGGGCCATCCGGCTTCAATCACCGTTTGAAGGGCGCGAAGACGGGGCAATCAGTTATAGAGGACGGTCAACTGCCACACAACAATATGGACAGGGACAAATATGTAACCAAGCGCGTCCGACCCAGCATCGGGCTGTGGCACGGGGCGCGACGAAACAAAATCGACAATGCAACGACGAAAGTTCATCGCAGGTGTGGGATCGCTCGCGGCCGGCGCGGCCGCTGTGACCGGGACAGGTGCGTTCACGAGTGTCAGCGCGAATCGGTCCATCGCGGTCGAGGTGGCGGACGACGCCAACGCCTTCCTCGGACTCGAAGCCGCCGACTCCGCAAACGCCGACGCGTTCGTCACCAACACCGGCGGCACCATCGCCGTCGATGTGTCGAACACCGACGCCGGCGGCCAAGGGATCAACAGGAACGCGGCCACCGCCATCGACGACCTGTTCGTCGTCACGAACCAAGGAACCAGCGACGTGTTCACCATCATCAGAGACGACACGTCTACGACCGCTAACGGCGCCTTCTACGCGCAGGTCGCCGGCAAGCGGCTCCTATTCCAGAGTCCTCGATCGAGTGGTACGTTCCTCGACTCGACCCTACAAACCGTGCTGAAAATCCCGGTCGGCGAGTCCGTCACCGTCGGCCTCGAACAGGACGAGCCAAACACCGGACGGAGTTACGAGGGACGCTTCGCCGTCGTCGCGGCCGACAACTTGGACGACGTCGGGAGTCAGACGTCCATCGACGCGGACGGCCAGTTCGGTCGGGGTCGCGGGCAGGACCTCAGACGGTTGGACGGCACTCGGATCAGTCCGTGACCGGCGTATAGTCGGTCACCGTCTGCCGACAGCCCCGGGGTCGCCCGTCGTCGACGGTTCGCTCACGCCCTCCTCACGCATCACAGGAGCGTAGAGACCGACAACGGTCGCCGTACTACCGTTCTCGATCGCTTTTAGAAGAACCGTGTCTCGGCCAGTCGATCTGCCACGATTCGGAGTCAGGGATGACCGCGGTTACACCGCACGGGGGAGACAACGACGCTCATCGTCGACAGGAGGCACACGACAGGGTGTGAGTGGAGCGCGTATCGAGGCTCCACGGATATGCTCCGATCGACAGTTTCGACGCTCGTGTGGCTCACTTATGTGGTATGAGATCGTTTGAAGCGGTCCGCTCGACGGGTCCATTTCCGAATCTTGATCGGTGTCTACGGGTGAACAACCGCCGGATACCTCTCTCGATGCCGGGGTGGTGGGTTCGCGTTTACGACTCGTAAGGACTCCGGCACGCAAAAGCGCGAATCGCTCACTCGCCGACCGGTTCGATGTCAGGTTGGAACAGATCCTCGATCCGACAATCAAAGTAGACCGCCAGTTTGAACGCGAGTTCCAGTGACGGGTCGTACCGATCACGCTCAATCGCATTCACCGTTTGTCGTGACACACCAACACTCTCTGCGAGTTCCCCTTGACTCAGCCCTTCGTGTTCACGGTAGGTGGTGATCTCGTTGTTCATCGACGTTCCGCGCTCACTCGTACGTTCGTTTGACGTACCAGTGGCTGGCTCCGAAAAGAAGCACCAACAGGAGATATCCCCAGATTGCGCCCCGGATGGCGGCAGGGGCGGTGTAGGTGCCGGTCACGCTGAGAACGGTGTCTGCCGGAATCCCGACGATGACGGCGACGACAATGACCGTAGACGACAGTTGTGTTGCGTCCCATTGTAGTTGTTTTTCGAATTCGTCGCTGAGCGACACCGGTGAGGCCCAGTATCCGAGTCCCATGCCGAGACATCCCAGCCAGTACACCCCAAGCCCCGCATAGAGGGCCAGCGGATCTTCGGTGAACATCCACACCGCGGTTGCAAAAAAGAACCCGATACACCCGACTCCGACGGACCTGTGTATCCACGTTCTGTACCACCTGCGCTTCTCGACCCGTGTCGACGCGGTGAGTTCCTCGCTCATCGTGGGTTGTAAAACGTGCTTTACAGTAAAGAGTGTGTTACATCCGAACAAAGTTGCTACCTGATTCACGCCCGCGTGACGGCTCGGCGCGGTTGACCTCCGAGGCGGATGTGCTGTGTGTGCTGTGCAGTAGGCCGTTCGTCCGCGGCGGGGAAGCCTCCGCAGTACTGTTCGCCCCCCACCCCCGGGGTTGTGCCGGTTGCGAGTCGGGGGCGTACAGGGGTTATCGACGTGTTGGCGTTTCCTGCGCCGGAAGTACCGACAAAGATAACACCGTTCATACATCAGTCTATCATAGTACGACTTGTGGTCGCTCAGACTTGGAAACGACGTGCAATCGGATACCTGTTCGTTTTACTCGCGGCGATTGTCCTGACCGCGATCGGGTATCAGACGGGGATGCGGGTGTACGAGGGACGACCCCGAACGCTTCTCGACTCCATCCAGTTTGCCGTCGAGATGTTCACCACGACCGGATTCGGGGGGGATGCCCCGTGGGAGAGCCCGGAGATGCAGGCGTTCATCACCGTCGCCGATCTGGTCGGGATGGCGTTACTGGTTGGCGCGCTACCGGTGTTTGTGGCGCCGGTCGTGGAGAACGCGTTGTCTACGACGACGCCACAGAAACTGGAGACGTCACTCACCGACCATGTCGTGATCTGTTCGGATACGACACGTGCGGACGAACTCATCGGGGAACTCGAGGCCAGTAATGTGCCGTACGTGATCGTCGAACCGGACCGCGAGCGGGCTGGCCTGCTGTACGAGGCCGGAGAGCGTGTCATTCGGGCGAACCCCGAATCGGTGGACGGGCTGGAGGCTGCCCGCCTGCCTTCGGCCCGTGCATTGTTTGCAGACCAGTCCGACCAGGTCGACGCGAGCATCGTCTTGGCCGCAAAGCAGCTTACCGACGACGTGCCCGTTATCAGCGTCATCGAGAGTCCGGAGACGGAGCGGTACCACCGGTTGGCCGGGGCCGACACCGTTCTCTCGCCCCGGTCGTTGCTGGGCGAGAGCCTCGCCGCAAAGGTATCGGCGGCTGCGAGAACCCGCATGACCGAGGTGATCGAAATCGGGGAGAGCCTGCAGTTAGCGGAGATTTCGATCCGACGCGGGAGCCGGATCGCGGGCATGTCACTAGCCAATAGCGGCATCGGCGAACGGTCGGGAGCAAACGTCATCGGGCTGTGGGTCCGCGGCGAGTTTATTGCAGCACCGCCACCCGATACGGAGCTGGTCGAGGGGAGCATTCTGCTCGCCTCCGGCCATGCCGATCAGTTGGATCAGCTCGCCGACATGACACAGACATCGGTTCGCGGTTTCGCGGCCGGCCGGACGATCATCGTCGGATGCGGGCAGGTCGGTCAGACCGTGTCCGCTGAGCTCGATGATGCGGGGCTTCCGTACACGGTCATCGATCTTGAGGACACCGACGATGTCGATGTCGTTGGCGACGCGACCGAGCCGGAAACTCTCACCGCCGCCGGTGTCGAGGGGGCTGAGACCGTGGTTCTTGCGCTGCCGGACGACACGATGACCGAGTTCGTCACGCTCGTGGTCCGTGACCTCGCACCCGACACACAGATCCTCGCCAGGGTTGAGGCGCAGGCGAACATCTCGAAGACGTATCGCGCCGGGGCCGACTACGTGTTGTCACTGGCGAGGGTGACCGGCCGGATGTCCGCCTCACAGCTCGTCGGGAGTCACGACGTGGTGTCGTTGGAGCAGCAGGTCGAGACCATCCGGACACAGGTGCCGGAACTCGGTGGCGTGACGATCAAGGAAGCCGATATCCGGAGTCGAACCGGTTGTACCGTGATTGCGATCAAGCGCGACGGGGATGTCATCAGCGATATCGGCCCGGATACCACGATCCAGCGCGAGGACGTGCTCATCGTCGTCGGAACCGACGAGGCGATCAACGCCTTCGAACGGCAGTTCTAATCCGGCACGGCGAAACGGGTGTTACACGGCCGCTTATCGGGAGCGTGGCCGTCCCGGGTCGTCGGGTCCATACGAATCCGCAACCGGCGATGGAGTTCGGCGGTGGTGTCGGGCACAGGACGGATGCCCGGCATCGTCACCCCGGAGGAAAGCGGGTCCCGCCCGAGAGGGGATCGGTTCAAAATCCGCGCTCCGCAAACGCTGCTTGTGCCCGTTCGTATGCCGTCTCACCGTCACTTGTGTAAAACGACGGGAGGTTCACACGGCGTTTATATGTCCTTTTGCCGTCGGTGTACGCGATAACGATCCGAGGGCGCGTCAGTCCTTTTGTACCGTTGGTTGCAGAGATCCTCTCGATCGAGTCGCGTCGAATCCGATCCGGGGATCGGAATCCACGCACGTAATCCATCAACCGGAGTATAACTAGCACCCCAACAACCGCACCCAACGATAGAAAACTGCCACCGAGAACCGCGCTGACAACCCACAAGCCCCCGATTGGAAACGCAAGCAGATACCCGACAAAGAGTCCGTTGTGCCACCATGTCCCGCGCTGCCAATACTCCTGATAAAGCGACCGAATGTACCCTAAAAACGACTCATCAAACTGTACATGTGTCTCGGTGAAGCGTGCTGTCCCGCGTTTTGTCTGAAAGGAGTTGATGGAGGGCATGCGATGATGCTCTGTCGACGAAACACCTCACCGGTGTATCTGATAAAAAATTACGATTCTCACACGATACCCGATTAATAACACCTCGGACACGGGCGAGAGGAGGGTGGAACGGAGGTGGCCGGAACACGTTGACCGGCGGTCAAGCAGCGCCCACAATGTCAATCGGGTGGCAAGCCGAATCCAGCCGATGTGGCTGCACCTGTCAGCGTCTAGCACACCCCCGTCACGTACACCCGAACAGACAACGAGCGTGCAGTCGGAGCCTAAACTGACGGAGCAACAGACAGCGGCATAGCTCGGAGAAATCAGTCGTTCGCCCCGGGGGGTCCCCCAACTGGCACGCGTCGATCAAGAAAGTCGGCGACGATTTCGAACGAGCGAACTTTGTTGTCGATATCGGTCGAGCCGTGCCCCTCCGCGCTGAGTTCGTTGTACTCGAAGTCACCGTTCTCGCCCTCCTCGTATCCGGCATCGAGCAGGGCGTCACGGAACAACCGCGCCTGTGAGATGGGACACCGCGGATCGGTGACTCCGTGAACGATACACAACGGCGCGGCGAGGTTCTCGACGTGTGTGACTGCTGAGCGCTCCTCGTAGAGCGCCTCGTTTTCCGCCGGGTCGCCGAGGTATCGCCGGAGCATCGTTTTGAAGTGTGGCATCGACTCCTCGTAGAGTGCGTTGAGGTCGGTGATACCCACTTGGCTGATCCCCGCAGCGTACAGTTCGGGATACTGCACCAGTTGCATGTTCGTCGAATACCCACCGTACGACCCGCCCATAACAACGATACGGTCCTCGTCGGTCCAGTCTTTCTCGGCTAGCCAACGGGTTCCTGCGGCGATGTCACCTTGTTCTGCGCCACCCCAGTCGCCGTTGATGAGGTTCTTGAACTCCCGTCCGCGCCCGGTCGAGCCACGGTAGTTCACCTGGAGCACGCTGTATCCACGCGTCGCAAGAAACTGCGTGTACAGATCGAACTGCTTTCGATCCTGTGCCGGTGGCCCCCCGTGGACGTTCACCACGACTGGGGAAGGCCGGCGTCCGGAGTCGTACACCAACGCCTCGATCTCCAGCCCGTCGTGTGACTCGAACGTTTCATACGAGCAGTCGATGAACCCGTCCGGATCGAGCGAACCGTACTCCGGTTCAAGAATGGTGTGCGTATCGCCGGTTTCGAGATCCACACCGAGCAGCGTCGGGCGGTCGGTAGGCGTCTGCTGGGTGACCAACACCTCGGTGCCGGAAAGCACCGCAGCATCGCCATAGTCGGGGGTCGAGGCGACGCCGTCGGGCAGATCGAGCTCCCGGCTCTCGCCGTCGAACTCGTGAACGACCGGTACAACCGCACACTGTCGCGTGCGGGTCGCGAGAACCCCCTCGCCGTCGGGGAGAAAGGCGGTTGGCGACTCGACGTGTTCCGCGTCGGTGAGCCAGGTGACGGTCTCATCGGTCAGATCGTAGACGCCGACCCGAGGCTTATCCGGCGTATTGTCCGAGAGCAGGAGTCGATCCCCATCAGGACCGGTATCGCTCACCCCTGCCTCGGCACCCTCGCGACCAACCCGCAGGTTGCGGGCGGCAGTGAGTACGGCGTGGTTGTCGGCGTCGGTGTCCCGGTTGATCTCCGCAACGTAGACGTCCCGGTTGTCGAGATCCTCGGACTCGTTCGTGGTGTAGGCGACCCGATCCGCGTCGGGAGTGTACACACCCCCACGGACCGGTTGGCGGTACTCGGTGAGGCGTGTCGTGGTACCCGTGTCGCGGTCGTGTTCATACAGGTTCATCTGCTGGCCGGCATCGCTGACGAACAACAGATACCGACCGTCCGCGGAGATGTCCGAGAGGACGATCTGACCGTCGTTTTCCACAACCGGCGTAACGGTTCCATCGCGGCCGATGGCCACGATGTCGTTTTGTTCGTTGCCGCTCTGGTCTCGATGGAAGTACAGTCTGTCACCGGAAGGAGCCCATCGGAACGGATACCGTGCGTCCCGAGGGACGGTGCCGTTGCTGAGCTGTGTCTTTTCCCCCGTCGTCGGGTCGACAACACAGAGTTCGTTCCGTCCGCTCCCGTCGTAGTATATCGCGATGTCGTCTCCGCTGGGCGAGGCCGCCGGGTGGTAGAAACTCGGAAGACTCGCCAGTTCGTCGACCGGATACTCGGAGGTCATTACATTCTGTTCGATTGGCCGTCGATTTAGTCTTCGGGGCGTACGGTGCCTGTATGTGTGGGAGATGACCGTCCCCCGACCGACGTAGCCGGCACACGAGGAACGGAGGATGTGCCAACCGGCGCGGTCATCACGGATGCGATTTCACTTTTCGGTTCTATCTTTATCGGTGTCTGTTCTCCACACACGCGGCGCTGTGAGGTCCCCGCGCTCGGTGAAAGCCACCGGGACCTGCCGATACGTAACCACGGCGCTGCGGGAACGTGGGTGAAACGGACCGTCCGGCGGGCAGGTATCGTCGTTGTTGTGAGAGTACGTTTGGTCGGAACTCGTGGCGACAGACCTAGTTCTCGCCACCCCAGTACGTGACTCGGCCGTTGAGACGTCGGTCACGGACTCGTTTCCACGCCGGGGTGAACTTTAGCGCGGCGATGAGAGTGAGAACGGCCCCCGCGAGTACCAGTCCTGTGTCCGTATTCATTCCAGTCATGCTACCGGCACGTGGCGTCGGGAAGCCGAGAACGACGGTGCTGAGCTTTCGTGTTCTCACGGTCACACGTATGGGTCTGGATCTACCGCGTCTCCCAATCGGTTTCCCGTGTACGTCCGTGTCCGAACGGATTTAGATACCAACGGACCGTTACCATCACGTACGATGGCACGCGAAACAGACGACGATACGCTCTTTGCGGTGGTAATGATCGCTCTGTCGGTTGTCATTCTGGTGGCGATCGTAAGGTCGAATCGTGACGACAACGGTGGCTGATCCGGTTACGCGGCCGTTCTACAGAACGGGCGGGGACATCGCTCGCCGGCCGGGGAGCGCGTCTGAACCCGTCAGGCGGGGTGGGGTGGGGTGTGATCGGACAGGACGACCCCGGTCTTGGTCATCGTCGTTCCGTCGTGCGGGTTGGGACACACTCGAACGGTGGTGCTTACAAGCAGTACGTGGCGGATGTCACGGGAGGCGACCATACGGCGGAAGCCGACGGTCGGGGGTGAGGTAGGTTCCTGTGAGTGTGGATGGACGAACGCTCGCTGTGCGACGCACGGTGACCGACGGTCTATTGTCCGTCGGGGGTGTACACCTGTTTGCCATGACACAATACATCGTGGAGTTCGCCGACCCACACGTTCTCACCGACGGCGACGACCGGACGCTGATCATCAGTGGATACGATGATTATGGGAGTATGTACAGTCTCGAACTACCTGACGGCAACTCGCGGTCTGTCGGAAAGCAACTCGTTGAGAGCATCACCGAAGCCGAGCGTCAGTAACCGTAGACACGTCCGCCCCTGTCTCGAACCCGAGGATCTGATCGCCGGCACAAGGACTAGTATGATCCGGACGGGAACCCGAACCACCCGGACGACGGCCCGCCGATGTCTCTCACGGCGTCTCTGATATCCGGCGATACCCCCGTTTGCCCCTGTTGGTCGGATGCATCGAGTGCCGTTGCGTGGTTTGCAGGCGGTCACATCACGTGCCCTGCTATGATCGGCGCACGCGGTGATTGGTCGGTACGCACAACCGTACGAGATCGTAACGGTAGCATGGCTGTCGACCTGCCAGTGACGACGGCGGAGATGACCTTTTGTGCCGACCACGCCTTCGAGAGCGATGAGTGACGGTACACCGTGTGGGTCTGAACGAAACGGAACGCCGGAGGACCCGGTCTCGGTCGGCCCGATCTTCAGTGTGGAACGGACGCGTCGCTTCGTCGGCGGTTGATGATAGATGTAGATGGTGGTGGTAGGTCAGTCTGTAACGTGATACCGACTGCAGTAACGCAAGCGGATGCCCGTGTAGCGGGCAGTTTTTCACCGCCCCTCGCCTCCACCGTGTATGAAGATCGGTGCCGCTGTCGGTCCGTACCATGACCGACTTGGCGACCTCCCGGTCGGGTTCGAATTCGCGGAACTGGCCGTCGGTGAGGGGGAGCGGCCGGCCGACGCGGTGGATCCGGACACTCTCCGGTCGCGATTAACAGCTGCCGACCTCGGCGCGACCGTCCATCTGCCCTATCGACAACCGCTCGCAACACCGGTCCCGGTGCTCGACGATGCGACGACAACGTATCTCACGGGACTGCTCGACCTGGCCGCGGCGATCGGTGCCGAAATCGCCGTTGCCCACCCGCGGACACGCGGTGTTGACCCGACATCGGATGCCGTGATCGACCGACTATCGACATTGGCGGAAGCGGGCCGGGATCGTGACATCACCGTCTGCTTCGAGACTGTTGGCTACGCCGGTGGGCTGTCACTCGACCGGGTCGGCCACCTTGCGGTCGCAGCCGATGCGGCCGTCTGTCTCGATGTGGGCTACGCGTACTTGGAGACGGATGCCTCGGGTGTGAAGTCGTTCCTGAACTCCTATGGGGATGTCGTCGAACATCTGCACGTCCACGGCGTGCGCCGCCGCAACGACACACATATTGCGCTCGGCAACGGCGATCTCCCGCTCGCTGACCTCTCGAGCGCGCTCGCCGACGTCGCCGGTGATGCGACCGCTACCATCGAGGTGTTTACCGACGACGCGTATTACCTCGAGGCGTCGCGCCGCCGGTTCACCGAGGCTGTCGAGGCGTAGAATCGGCTGAACCGAGGTGTGTTACCGGGCATGAGGGCGTGATCGGTTGTACACGCGTCTTAATCGTAGTAAAAATCCCGAAGTAATCTTCCACATCTGATGCGCTCGCAGTCGATACACCGGTCTGGATGCTTGGAAACAGCGCCTACGATATCCCCGGCCGGCACGACCACCTGGTGGCCACAGGGGTCGTGCCAATCGCTCCATACAGTTCTCAAAACGCTAACGACCCGAAAGACATCGAATACAGGGTCGAAGACCGAACCGAGGAACACGGCGAGAACGTGCACCTGGAACGGTCGCTGTTGAACGAGACGTGTGCCATCCGGACAGGCGTCGAACGAGCCACGGTGTGGCGAAGAACTGCGGTCTCGGGCACCTCTACGCCGGAGGCCGCGTCCACGCACGAACGGAGCTTCCATGCGCTGTGTCCCCGAGTGATCGTTGCTATTGCCGTTTTGAGCGGTGAGATATACAGACTGTGAGATGGGTTCTACAACCCGCTCCGATATTCAATGTGGCAGTATGGTCGGTGACCGTAGCCGCACTTCCGTTCCATCGGTCGTCGATTCGACCGACACGTTGCCACCGGCCTGCGTGACGATCATCCGCACCATCCACAGGCCGAGTCCCTTCCCGTGGTTCAGTGGGTCCTCTTCGCCGGTTTCCAGAACCTCTGCTTCCATCTCCGGCAGTCCCGGGCCGTCATCTGTCACGCTGATCTCGACCCAGTCATCCCCCGAACGGGCGGTGATCTCGACGGTGGTGGTCCCTTCCAACTTGATAGCGTTTTCCACCAACTCATGGACCGCTTGGCGGAACGTTGTTGGCACTTGTGCTGACTCGCTGTCCGTCCCTTCGGTAAGAATTGTTGCGTCGTCGTGCTCCTCACGCATCTGACCGGCCACATCCTCGATCAGCGGACCGAGCGCTGTCGTTGCTAACTCACCGTCTCCGGACTGGAGCACCTGTTTCACCTGCTTCATCTTCTCCGTCATCGAGTCCCACTTGTCGAGGACCGCTTCGACCGTCTCGAACTGTTCGGCCCGCGTCTCGGCGTCCGGCTCCTCACACATCACCTGGGTCCAGCCACGCACCTTCGTCAGGTCGTTTCGCATGTTGTGACGCATCACACGTTGCATGACCTCCAGGTGCTGTCTGTGTCGCTGACGGGCCGTGATGTCACGCCCCTCGGCGACGAGTAGCGATACGTCGTCATCCTCGTCGGTAATGGGTTTCACGGAGAAGTCGATGACTGCTAAGCCGTCGATGCCACGTACCTCGGTTTCGTGGCGGACGAACTCCCCGCTCGCAGCCCGCTCGATGGCCTCCCGAACGTCGTCGTAGACCGCCTCGGAGTGGGTCCACCACGCTGCTTCGAAGAACGGCGTCCCAACGATATCGTTGCGCTCGAACCCGCCGAACTCAAGGGCGGTATCGTTGACCTCGATGATCGTTCCGTCGGGTTCCAACAGACCGGTGAACTGGAACGTCTGGTTGAAGATGCTCTTGAACCGTCGGGTACGTTTTTTTCTCTCGGTCACGTCCCGGAGATACACAAGTATCCCTTCGATGGCGTCGTCATCGAGCATATTGCGATACTGAGTTTCGATATTAAACCAATCGCCGTCGGGAGATTTGAGCCGGCATTCGGTCGTGGCGCTCCGTGAACCGTCGACGCAACTGAAGAACGTCTCCATCGCTTGGTCTCGCCCGCTCGGGTGCAGGTAGTCGAAAAAGTTCTCACCGACGAGGGAGTCGGGGTCGTAGCCAAACACCCGCTCTGTGGACCCACTCGCGTAGGTAACCGTCCCATCGGGATCGACGATGGTCACGACGTCCTCGGATTCTTCGACGAACCGCTCGGTCCGGCGCTGCTGGCGACGTTGCTCGGTCCTATCGTTGACGATCAGCCCATAGCCGTCTATATCGCCGTTGTCGTCTCGGAGGGGCGTGTAGCGGACGTCAGCGTAAAACTCCGATCCGTCGACCCGAACGCGCCAGCCGTCGTCGCTGGCCTCGCCGGCATGGCGGGCTTGTTGGAGCAATCGGCCCGGACGCCCCGCCTCACGCTCAGCGGTAGGGTGGAGGTTCCGTATCGGCATTCCGAGCGCGGCTGTTTCGTCGTATCCAAAGAGATTCGTTGCGCTGTCGTTCCACGTCCGGATCAATCCCTCCTCATCGACGGTCAGAAAGGCGTACTCGTCGATACTCTCCATCAGCAGTTCGAACCGTTCGCGCTCCGCGCGCAGCTCGCGTTGGCTTTCTCGTACCGCTGTCACATCCTGCTGGATGCCGACGTGGTTGACGAGTTCGCCGGCCTCATTAAAAATCGGTGTCACGGAAAGGCGGTTCCGGAACCGTTCGCCGTTCTTCCGGTAGTTGCGTAACTCGACGGTGATGTCCTCGTCGGCAGCGATCGCCTCACGGAGGTCGGTAAGTGCGGGTTGGTCTTTGTCGTCGTTCTGGAGGAATCGACAGTTCCGCCCGACTGCCTCCTCACGGCTGTAACCGGTCTGCTCGACGAAGCCGTCGTTGACGTACACCAGCGGGTTGTCGTCGCTGGTCGGGTCGCTGATGGTGATCCCGACGTTTGCCTCGTCCATCGCGTTCTCTTTCAGTTCGAGATCACGCTTTCGCGCCCGGCGCTCGGTAATATCACGGACGGTGACGACCGTGCCGACGACTTCGGACCCGGTGGCCATCCGATTAGCCGTGATCTCAAAGTATCGGGGTGTTCCGTTGAGTTCGATAGGGATGGTGTCCGTGGCGCTGAGCTGGCTAACGGGGCCAAACGCCTGCTCAAGCGTCTCGATGCGTTCGAACGTGACAGACACATTCGTCTCCAATGTCTGTGCTTGGGTGTTCATCTCGGCGAGTCTGCCGTCAGTATCATAGACGAACGTCGCATCGTCGGCATCCTCGAACACCTTTGAGCGGGCTGAGTGTTCGAACTGGCGGAACGGCTTTCCGACGAACACCAACACCCCAGCGAGAAACGCAGTCACGCCGAGCGGCTCGAAACTCAATCCCAACATGATCGGCGGTAGTGCCTCCTCTGGCAGCGCGCTGATAGCTGCCCGCGGTACGATGGGTAACAACGCTAGGACTGCGAGTGCGCTGACACTTCCGCTCGGGAACGGTGACCGACGCAGCGTCTTGATTACCCAGTAGAAACTGATTGCCACGAGTGTGTATGTGAGCGAAAAGGACACCCAGTAGAACAACTGTGGCTCGACGACGAGGTGTGTGTACGGGCTCCGTTGTAGTTCCGTTGAGACGTACAACCCGTACAACGGGTTTGTGAGTTTGATTATGAGTAGCCCGACATAGACACTAACAGCGAGTCCACGATAGCGTCGGTCACGGTGGTACGATCGGCCGGTGTACGCGGAGACGAAGTACATCCACGCACCAACCCCCGTAAGTCCGCAGATGAGACCACCGATATAGATCGCACTACTGAGCGTCTCGTCGGTGATTGCCAATCCGAGTGATTGAAACCCCAGCCACAACCCGTTGGTGAGTAATACTGCTCTGAGTCCGAGTTGCGTATCGCGTCTGCGTAATCGTGACCCGTATACAGCACCGATCAAGCATCCGATAGCAACCGCGATAAACAAAAGAATGAGCCTCCAGCGAACTGTATTGGGGTTCCATAGGATACCGGCAGGTGTATTACCCAGAGTCATACGACAAATTGGCTATCACGCGTGATATAGGTTTGCTCTCGTGTATCGGTGGTGTTTGGATTGTTGTACGATAACTACGGGTTCGTCGTTCGGATAACCCACAGGGAAACCAGTGAGAGCAACCGATTGTGAGGGGTTTCATGACACCGAACCATCGTGCAACTGATACTATGGCCCCATGTTGGGCGGTGGCGGTCCCATCGCCGGTGCGACGTTGTCTTCGGGATTCAGCTACGCTACTCGATAGTAGCGACGATGGTCACGGTTCCGCGAAACGCCGAGATTACACTCCCGTTCGTTGATTCGGTACGGCTGTTATCATAAACGCATGTCCAGCCCGACTGAGCGTTCGGGGGACCAGCGATCCGAGACCGCAGGGATGTGCCTGTCACCACAACTGACCGGGAACACACCAAGATTTTGAGCGCCACACCACAATAGCTGACAATGGTTCAACGGCGCGACGGCGACGAAGTTACCCTCCTCGATTCGTCGATCCGGACCGCCGGAGGGGCAGTGATTTCAACGCCGTTGTACGTTCTCAGCGGTGTTGTTTACGCGCTCGTAACGTCGCCGGCGGCCACCGGGACGTTCTTTTTCGTCTCGATTGTCGCGGCACTCGTTCTCCGGCCGGTGCGGGGGATCAGCCAAACGCTTCAGAAACTCGGCAGCGAACCCGGCGAGCGCGTCGGCGCGTACCTCGGGTTGGCGGTCGTATTCGCGGCGGGATATCTCGTGGCCGGCGGCGGGGCTGCAACCCTGTTGGCCGAGAGCCTCACCCGCCGAACCGTTTTTACCGCGGATCTGCTCGCTCCCGCGGGAGTGTACGCCGCGTCGCTCGCGCTCTCGATGATCGTCCTGAGCCTGGTCGGCGCAATCGGGTACCCGAGCGCTCAGACGTGGCTCGGCGGTACACAAACCGGCGTGGGGCTGGCAGCGATGGTACTTTTAAGCCCGCGCGTGACCTCAGCGACCGAACTCCTCCTCGTGAGCGCCGGTGTCCGGGTCGCGTTGTTCCTGCCGGTCGCCGTCTACCTCGGTGTGCTTCCACAGGTTCCTGGGCGTCGTGAACTCCGGTCGGCGTGGACGTTCGCCAGGTGGAGTATCCCCGACCAGGTGGTTGACCGCTTCTCGTACAATATGCCGGTGTTCGTTCTCGGCGTCGTGGCCACACCGACGGCGGTGGGTGTGTATGAGGCCGCGGATCGTTTTGCGGACTTCGGAGCGACCATCTCTTGGCGGCTTTCTTCGCCGTTGCTCACGAAGGTCAGCGGCGACGCCGCCGCGGGAAACGACTATGCCGCCTATCTCAACGGGGCGATCACCGGCGGGACGGGGGTAACGTTCGTCGTGTTCGGCTACCTCCTCGGTGCACACGATGTCGTGGCACGGGTCGCCTTCGCCAGCGCACGGACGGCGTTCTCAACGACTGTGCTTGTTGTCGGCGGGGTTAACATCCTCCGTGGGTTCTGGACGCTCACTTCACACGCGATGGAGGCCCTCGGCAAGCCGAGCGTGAGCTTTCGAACGAAGCTGTACGGCCTCATACTCAGCGTGCCCGTACCGGCGTTCTTTGGCGCGGAGTACGGTGCGGTAGCCGGGGCGGCCGGCTATGGCGTGATGAACCTCGTCATCTTCGGGTACGTGTGTTACTACGCCCGCGACGTATTCGGACAGATTCCCGTCGAGACGACCACCGCGGTACATCTGACCGTCGGCGGTGTGGTTTCGTTTCTCCTCACCATCGGAGTCGTTTCCGTCGGGGGTCCAACGCCGTTGTCACCGACAGAGGTAGCGATTATTGCCGCTTTCGTCTGTCTTTGTGGGTTTCTGGGGGTGCTCCTAGGTATCTCGTCACCAACCCGTGCGGTTGCTCGCCGGGTAGTGGAACTGTCCCGTGGAACGTTGCGCGGGGTGGTGTGACCCGACCGGTACGCCGACGGTCGGTGTCATTGTCGACAAAGGCGCTCACAGACAGCACACTGCTAGCACCGGCCGCCGGGGAGGTTCAGACGCACGGTCTGGACGGCCCGAACTGGAGGAGGACAAAGCCGACGGCCTCGGGTCCGTGGTCACCGCTCCACGCGTTCAAAAAAAGCGGTCATCGTCAGCGCCGAAAGGTCGTCCCGGTACGTACGTTTTAGCCGCGTGTGGCCGTACACCGACGCATGCACGTAACTGCTGTCGGGACCAGCGGCGGCCTCCCGACGTCACGGTACGGAACCAGCTGCATCCACCTGCAGTTGTTCGGCGATGAGATACTGTTCGACTGTGGTGAAGGGTCCCGACAGCGTCTGATGCGATACGACGCCTCTCCGAACGTCGATGCCGTGTTCGTCAGCCACTTCTATGCGGACCACACGCTCGGGATACCCGGTCTCGTTCAAGCGCTCGAGATGAACGGGCGTGATAAGCCACTCGATATTTATGTCCCGGAACAGCGGACCCGGCGGGCACACGAGATGATCGAAGGTGCGTACAGATGGCCCAGCTACACGGTCACCGTACACGGGTACAGCGAAAACGAACCGGTAAGACAGACCGACGATTACACCGTCCGAGCCTTCGGTACGCCCTACACGGACCACTCACACGGATTCGTTCTCCAGGAGACGGACAGACGGGAGTTCATCGCGGAGAAGGCACGGGCACTCGGTCTCGATCCGGGACCGAAGTACGGGATGCTACAGAACGGGCAACCCGTCGAGACGGACGACGGAACGACTGTCGAACCGGGTGACGTGCTGTCGGAGCCACGGTCCGGGCGGAAAGTAGTGTACACCGGCGACACCAGACCGACCGCCGGTGTCGTCGATGCCGCATCGGACGCCTCACTGCTGATATACAGTGCCATGTTCACCGAGGAACACGCCCACCGGGCCCGTTCGACTGGGCATTCGACCGCCGCGGAGGCAGCACGGGTTGCCGCTGAATCGGGAAGCGAACGGCTCTGGCTTACCCACATCTCCCCGCGACACGAAGGCGACGAGCAGACGCTCGAAACGCAAGCGACAGCGGTGTTTGAAAACGACGTGACAGCCGTGAGAGACGGTGCAACGACCCAGCTCACACGGGAGTAACGCGGCGAAGGTTACCCTCCTGAGTGGGTGGAGAGCATGCGAGTAACAACCGGTGTGTCCGATGGGCCGCGAGCGAGCGCGACGTTTCGGCTGGTTCCGACGACCGCCTCGCTGCCGGCCGTCGCGTTCGGCGTGGTCGAGATGGCGGCGGGTGGCGGCCTCACGCCGTGGTTCAGCCGACTTGACTGAACACCTCGGGGACGGCGTTCGGGTGGTTATACACTAGTGGGAGCGATATACGCCGTTCACAAGCCACTCAACTCCGGTGTATGGCGGCGCGTCGTCTGGGCTAATTGGAAGACTGCGATGACTCCGGCTCAACCGGCGGTCGGAGACGTGAGGTCGAAATCCGTAGTTACGAGACAGTTCTTTGCCGACTGCGGATGTCGACACCGGTACCCCGCGTAGATGGAACTGTGTTCCCGGTGGCGCCGGCGACGTGGACACCGATATCAACGCCGGAGGTTGGGTGGGCTGACACCGTCGGCGGCTCCGATAGCCGGGCACACACTGGCCGCTTCCACGCATGATTTATTCGCCGACCCGATAGAACGGTCGATGACCGACTCCGGGGCGGTATCACCGACAACGGACGGTGTCGACGAGACCGCGATCACCGACCTGACGCGACCGGCAGGTAGTCCGTCCGGCGAGACGTTCCACGGACTGGACGTACTGGACGACCCGGACCACCCGCTGGTCCCCGAACTGGACCACCGGTACGTCGAGCGCGACATCCGGGACGGCCGGACCGACGTGGAACTGGCCGGGCGGTTTCTCGCCGACGAGGACTACGCCCTGTTGTTGACCGGCGAGACCGGTGTCGGCAAGGACCGGCTGGTGCGGCAGCTCTGTGCCCGGACCAACCGGCCGCTGGTCCGGGTCAACTTTGGCTCGGGGACGACCTACACCGACCTCGTCGGCGAGTACGCACCCAACGAGACGGCGGGACGAGAACGCATCGCGGAGATCGAACGGGTCGCAGCCGACCGTGACCTGCGCCTCGGTGAGGCCGCCGAACTCGTCGGTGCGGAACACGCGTTCAGCTTCACACCGGGCATCCTCTACCGGGCCGTCGAGCAGGGGTGGACGTTCGTCGCCGACGAACTGAACGCCGCCGGGCCGGCGACGACGATGCCGCTGCACGGGCTGACCGAGCGCGATGGCCGGCTGGTCGTCCAGTCGACCGCCGAGGTGCTGGACCCGCATCCGGCCTTTCGGTTCGTGGCGACGATGAACCCACCCCGGTACGCCGGGACGAACCCGCTCAACGACGCCTTCCGATCGCGGTTCTGGGAGCTCGAACTCGGTTACCTCGCCCCCGAGGCCGAACAACGGTTGTTGTACGAGACGACCGCGCTCGATGGTGGCGTCGACCGCGACAGGCGACTCGTCGAGCGACTGACCGAACTGGCCGCGAACCTCCGTGCGAGCTACCGGGACCGCGACCTCGCAACACCGACCTCTCACCGGACGGTCATCAAGATCGGCCGTCTCGTCACCGAGTTCGACATGGCACCGGCGGCGGCGGCGAAACAGGTGCTTGAGACCCGCGCGACGGCCGAGGACCGAAGCGCCGTCTCGAAGGCCGTCGAGTCGACGCGGTGGGAGTGAATGCGACTGACCGCGTCGACCGCATTGCAGTCGGTCCGGGAGCGGCTCGGCGTCGGCGACGCCGAGACGCTCCGTGAGTCAGAGAAGCGACGCCGACACCTCCAGAAGTACGTTCGGCTCCTGTCGACGTCGCGGCCGCGAGTGCGATTCTCCACGGATATCCGGACGGCGACGACCGACCACGACGGTGACCGGCCCGAAATCACGGTGACGACGCGCGCGTTCGACCAGCCCGCGACCGAGTTCCGTCGGCGTGCGTTCGACCTCGCGGTCCAAGAAGCGCTCGTTGTCCACGAGATGGGACATCTCCGCTACACCGACATCGACGGCTTCCACGACCTGCTCGCGACCGTCGACCCGGAGCGACGGCGCATGTTCTCACGCATCTGGAACACGCTCGAGGACGGGGCCGTCGAACGACAGCTCCGCCGTCGGTACGCCGTCGCGACCGAACTGGAGGTACTGAACGCCAACCTCTTCGAGCCGGGGCCGTTCGGCCGGGAGATGACCGACGGCGACGACCGCCGGTTCAGCTTCTTCCACGCGGTCGTCTGTGGCCTCGCCGACATGGCAATCTACGACAGCGGCCGGTTCCGTGCCCTCCAAGACGACGCGACGGGCCTCCGGATGGCGTCGCTCAGGGACAGACGCGTGCTCGAGACCGTTGTCCCGACGATGCACGAGGCCGTCGCCGAGGTGGTGACCGAACCGGACCCGACCGCCCGGAACAAACGAATCCTGACGTTCTGGCGGTCGCTCGTTGAGGCGATGGACGGCTCGACGGTTTCGGGCACCGGAGCGAGCGAGTTGGCCGACCTCGTCGACGCCGACGGCACCGTCAGGGTCGGCCAGACCGGTCGCCAGCCGGCCGGTCGCCGGGTTACTGACGCCGCCACCCTCCCGGAGACCGGCGCCGGGGCACCGCTCCCGGGCAAGCCCGACGACACGGCCGGTGGATTCGGCCAGCACGTCCAACCGGCACGGGACCTCGCCCGCGAGAGCGTCCGGCGGGAGGTCGGCCGGCAGATAACGAGTGCGACCGGCAGCGACGCCGACGGGACCGACGACCACGAACGCACCGCCACACCTGCTGACACCGAGGACAGTGGTGGAGGCGGTGCGGGAACGTCGCCGGGCGAGGGGACACCGGCCGACGGGTTCGACGCCGCCACCACGGACGACTGGCTCGACGCACAGTCACACCCCGGCGCCGGACGGCTCCCGGGACAATCCCGTGCCGGCGTCGCCGGCGACACCGAGAGCGACGGAAACCCGGACCCCGACCCGACCCCGACGGAGACCGATGCCGGAAGCGAAGGCGGCGAGCTCGCGACGGCGTTCCGGGAGCGGTACAACGAGGAGTTGGCGACGGAGGTGACGGAGTTGGAGGAGGCACAGGCCCGGCTCGACGCACTGGAGGCGTACGTCCGGGCCCTCGACGCCGCCGGGGCCGAAGGCCTGGGTCTCGATGTTGTCACCGCAGCCGACAACGACGGCGACACCGAGCGCTGGCGGACCGTCCAGCGGGACGGCACGTCTCTCGCGAGACGGTTCCGGAATCGGCTTCGCGAGCAGCAACGGGACGTGGAACACCGGCGACAACGACGCGGCACGCTCGACCGATCACGGCTCGTTGCGGCCTCGCGTGGCCATCCCGACGTGTTCACCCGGGTACAGGAGGGCGAGGACAAGCGGTACACCTGTGTCGTCGTCCTCGACCGCTCCGGGTCGATGGACGGCGGTGCCGTCGACGCGGCCGAGACCGGCGCGCTGACGGCCGCGTTCGCGCTCGAGTCCGTCGGGGTCGAGGTGACGATACTCGACCTCCACGACTCGACGGTCAGGCTGGTGAAAACCGGCACGGAGGGCGTCAGGGAGACACGGAACCGCGTCCTGACCGGGCGAGCGGGCGGCGGGACACCGCTGTCGGATGCACTCTCGCTCGCACGGGCACGGTTCATCGACGCCGAGAACCCGTTCGTGCTTGTCGTGACCGACGGCCTGCCCGACGACGAGGCGGCGTACACGGCCGAACTGGACACCGTCTCGTTCCCGGTGCTGGGGGTGTATCTCACCCGGCCCGAAGGGACCGACACCCGGCCGGTCGAGTCCGACCGGACCTACTTCCACCGGCTAGCGGTCGTCACGGACTGGTCGACGGTCGACCAGCGGCTCCGGCGACTCGCCGCCCGGGTGCTCTTCTGAGCGACGACCGAGCCGGAGCGTAACCCCGATAGCCGTCGCTCCCACAGTAGGGAGTGTGAGCGACGAACGTGGGCCGGCACACTGCCCGCAGTGTGCAGTCGTGGAACCGGCCGGTGGATTCGACCGGAACGACCCTGTCGGAACGAGCACGATCACGCGGTTCCGGTGTCTGGACTGCCGGGCGACCTTTGCCTGGCGGTGCTTCCCGACGGATCCCGAGTGCGGGCACGGCCCCTTCCGGTATGAGGGCGACCGGTTCGTCTTCTACTTCGGACAGGGGACCCGCCCCGAGGCCTCGTGTTTACCGGCCACGCGGGCATCGTCGGACGGCGGTCGGCGCGAACAGGCTGCCGCCGAGTGCTACCGTGCCGACCTCGATATCGCCTCATACGAGGCGTTCCGGCGGTTTCTCGACGCGACCAGCGACGCACTCGTCGGTCCCGAGGAGGCAACCACCCTCCAGTCGAAGCTCGAAGCGGCTGGCGGCGTCGACTGGCCGTGTGAGATCGGTTTCAGCTTCGACCGCCAGGAGTGGGCGGCCTACAGCGCGAGCCACCCCGACGAGGCGACGGTGCTTGAGCCACATCTCGTCTCGGTCGACGCGTGAGCAACTCAAATCGTCGCCGGTCGCGCCGGTCGGCTCGGCCGCCGTCCGGGCCGGCGTCGCAAGCACGGCAGGCGTCCGGTCTCGGTGTCGCGGGGGACGTAAGCGGACGGCACGGTCGATGGGCCGGTGTATCGGGTGGGTCCGTTCGATGCACAGACACCCGGTTGGCGCGTCACGACCGGACCGCGGCTACGCATCCCTCGCTCCGAGGAAACCGACGAGG
>NZ_JAQCNJ010000077.1 GCF_028275055.1 Haloplanus sp. | reverse complement strand
GCCGAACGCGAGTGCCATCCCGACGCTGACCGCTTGGAACCACGGCGGGTTCGGGATGTTCGAGATCGCCCGAAGCAGTTCTGTCAGCGCCCAGAGAGCCGGTATTCCCCCGATAAGTGCGGCTCGTACTCCGGTCGCGGTGCTGTTCCCGCCGCGTCGCTTGATCAGATACCCGGCGAATACGCTCCCGACGAGGACCGCTCCGAGCGTTATGCTTTCCGGGGAGTGCCACACTTCTAGCGCGGTGAACGGGAGTGCGAGTAGCCCACCGACGAGCCCGTACGTCCACGTCTCGGTCAACTGGAGGGGACCAATCCGAACCACGTCGGGATATCTATCGCTCCATATAAAAATCCCGTCACGGTGTTGCTCGGTCAAAGAGTGGCGTTCGGTGCATCACGACCGGTCCCCGTCCTCGGACGGTCGGAATACACTGGCTCCTGCTCTATGGGGCGTCTTCGTCTTTTACGGTTGCGTGTCGGCCAGTTACCTCACCGAATCGTAGAGCCGGACGGTGACGACGCTACCTTCGGGGTCGTTCTCCCGAAACTGGATCTCCCCACCCAACTGGGTAATGGCCCAGTTGACGAACCAGAGTCCGATACCTTGGCCGTGTTCGAGTTGTGTCTCGGTTCCGGCAGCGAGTATCTCTCGTTCCCGCTCGGGAATTCCCGGGCCGTCATCCGCAACGGAGAGTTCGACCGTCCCGTCGGGCACCTCGCGAACACTGAGTTCGACGCGGGGCGTGTCCGCTGTCGTGTGTTCGAGTGCGTTCTCCACCAGCTCGAAAAGCACCCGCCGGAGCACGGCTCGATGAGAGGAGATAGTCACCTCGTCGGGACGGACGAGCGAGATGTCGGCCGACTCGTTCTCGGATCGGAACTGATCCACGACAGCACCAGCCACGTCAGTCAGATCGACAGACTCCGGTGAGTCGGTACTCTCGGTCATGACTGTTTCTGCCTCTCTGACCTTGCTACTCAGTTCGAGAAGGTCGGTCGTGCACTCTCGAATGCCGGTCCGTAGCTCCTCGTCGTCGACGTGGTCGGCGTACGCGAGCACGACATCCAGGTCGTTCCGCACGTTGTGGCGAAGGATCCGATTGAGAACCGCGAGCCGTTGTTCTCTGGTCTCTCGGTCGGTAATGTCCCTGAAAAGTACGGTTCTGGCGACGGGGTTGCCCTCGTCGTTGGTCGTGGCGTCCTTGACCGCGGAGACGGTAAACTGGAACCGTCGACGCCCTTCGGATGTCCGAAGTGCGACCGTTTCCGTGGCACCTGTAGGGAGTTCGGTCCGTTCGAGTCCGTCGATGACGGTCCGCACCGGTTCGCCGATCATCCCCTCCGTGGACCCGTCGAACAACTCCGCCGCCGTTTCGTTGACGTCGAGGACGTGATCGTTCCAGTCGAGGACGACGAGCGCCTCCTGCAGGGTTTCGACCACGCGTGTCCGTGCGACGTGGTCGGCTTTCGGGAACCCGGTCAGCACCGGGTACCGTCGTATTGCAGCGGTCAGGAAAGCGCCCGACAGGAGCAGACCGAGCGTCGTGCCGCCGGCCAGTGAGGTATTGGCCTCCGCAACGGAGAGCAGGCTTGGAGCCACAACGCTGGCTGTCAGCATGGTTATCTGTGTGCTCGACACCCGGGGATGGCCCCAGCTGAGATCGATCAGCAGATACGTCGCATACAGGGCATACAGGACCAACAGAAAGCCGTACAGGACCGTCCACCCGAGCGCGAGTCCGAGCACCGGTCCGACGAGCGTTTTTGGGGCATCACTAGCGAGAGCGATCGCGCCGATCACCACCGGTAACACGATTCCGAACAGCAACACGATCCGCCTCCGTGCCGCCATGATGCCGCGGCCGGCATAGCTGAGTGCATAGGCGATCCAAGCGACGGGGAGAAACAGCAGGGCACCGAACTGTAATACGTTGAAAACCGGCCTAAGAAAGCGCACGCTCACAACGCTGACGACCGTGGCCCCAAGCGAGGCGACTGCCCAGACGGTCAGCGTCATCGAGAACACGAGAAACGGTTCCGCACTGGGCCGGCCTCTGGACCGGTACGTTCTCCAGGTTGTCCAACACAAAAGGGCGGACGCCAGCGTCTTGAGTGTCGGCGTGGTTAACGTAGTGCCGGCGATCATCGTTTCATTTCTCGAACGGCGACTCGGGTGTTATATCGGCTGCATACGACGGCGGCTGCTCGATTCGGTCTCGGAATCGAAGGGCCGATGCACGGAGCAAAGCACGATTAGCGACGAACGTGATCGCGGAGGTACGGGCTTAGATCATCAACTGGGGGACTGTGCGGGCACGGAAACGGCGGTTCCCGAGATTAATAGAGGGGGTCCCCGTGTTTCACTCTCGGAAACCTCGAAGTGTGTCGAACGGGTGCCACATCATCGGGGAGACGGCACCCGTCCAACGGCAGGGTGAACCCGGCGTGGACTCGGCCTCTGGCAACTCAGGTGGGGCGTCGACGCACTGGAGGGCGACCTATCGTTCGAAACCGAAACCGGCACCACGGTCATCATGACGCTCACCCCATCTCGCGGAACGTCCCGAGACCGAGAACCGGACGAGATAGCGCCACCCGCCCGACCTGTTTTTGACCTCGGGTGAATCCCCCTCGGCCACTCGACGGGTTTACCCACCGCCGACGGACCGTGCCGGCCCCGGAGCATGTGGCCGAACGCGGCGGTCGGTCACGGTGACCTACTCGCCGGTCCCGAACTGCACGACGAGTTTCTCGGCGGTAAGCGCGTACACGGTCATCTCTTTCCCCTTGACAGAGTACCACGTGCCGATCGGTTTGACGAGGTCGTTTTCCTCGAGGCGCCGCAGGTGGTGGTGCGTGTTCTGTATCGACGTATCGACTCTCTCCGCGATCTCGGAGGTCGTTTTCGGGTCGTCGTCCAGTGCCCCCAAAATCGCCTGTGCCGTTCCCGACGACAGCGCTTGGAGGGCCTCTGCCTGTGAATCACCGGAGACGGTGAGGTCGGCTCGCTCGTGAGGACTGTAGTCGACGTGGCTCTGGTGCGGAAAGGCACTTGTCATCGTCTCTACCAGTACGCTCGTGTCGTGGCCGTCTGTAACCGGGGGCTACCAATTTAGATCCGCTCAGCAGAGCGAGTCTAGCCATGCAGACCGTGGCTCCTGTGTGGGTCGTCGTTGTGGCGGCGTCCCCGCCGTGTGTCTCCCGCGGGTCCGCTGTCGAGCGGTCGTCGAGTTGACGGCCGATCGTGGTGCACAGGCTCGATCGCGGACGCGAGGTCAGTCCGCGACATCGACCATGGCTCCGATTCCATCGCCGAGGGAGACGGAGATGGACGTGTCCACGGACCTGAATCGTTCTTTGTGATGCCCGTCTTCACAGATCATCATCTCGGTCCGAACGAGACCTGCATCGCGGAGGTCGTTGAGGCGACGGTACGCCGTTGCCCGCGAGACGCCCGCTGCGTCGGCGACCGCACGGCCGCTTCGTGGCTGATCCGTGATCGTCTCGTACACGCGACGAGTGTACTCGTCTCCAAAGAGTTCGAACAGTTCGGTCGCCGAGAGGTCGATGTCCTCGGTTCGGTCGGGTTGCCGCTTCGACTTTGGGGTCGGATTAACGGACATACCTCTACAAGAACCCCGTTCATACTGGATATCGGGGCTAAGTATACAGATCCCACGGCGGCCGAGACTCTAGGAGCGCAGACGCTGTGCCCTGACGGAGAAGATGACCAGTTATGTGTCTCCAGTCTTGACACCATGTACACACCGGGACAGATGGCAGGGAACGACAGCGCCACGGATGTGCGCACACTCATCGTCGACGACGAGCAGGAGGTGGCGGACGCGTACGCACTCAGACTGCGAGGCTACTGCGATGTCGAGACGGTGTACAGTGGGGAAGCCGCGCTCTCGACGGTCGCTGATACGACGGTCGATATCGTCCTTTTGGACCGTCATATGCCGGGGATGTCGGGTGATGACGTGTTGTCGGAACTGGTCGACCGTGGCTACTACGGGCGGGTGGTCATGGTAACTGCGGTCGATCCCGGAATCGAGGTACTCGATATGCCGTTCGACGATTATCTCTGCAAGCCGGTCGACCGTGAGGACGTTCGCTCGGTTGTCGACCAGCAACAACGGATCCTCGCCTACGAGACCCTCGGGACGTACTTCAGTGTCGAGGCCAAGCGAGCGGTGCTTGAAACCGAGTTGAATTCCGAGACACATCACGAGCACGAGCGATTCGTGGCGATGGCAGAACGGGCCGAGCGACTCGAAACCAGAGCCAGACGACTGTTGACCGATGAGAACATTCTCCATCGGTTCGACGAGATCAATCGCGGGGAGGTGTGACGGCCGACCGCGCCACGAGGCGCCGGAGCCGGAACGACGGGCGGTCGGCGCCTCCGGGGTGTATGGGTGGTAGCTACAACGCCCGCCGCACAACCGGTGTCAGCGTTGCACACACGCCCCGGAGCGCACCGTCACTCCCGCTCGGATGTCTGTACACGACCGTCGAAGTAGGCATCCAAAAGCTTCCGCTGGCCGGCACGTAGGTGGTGGAGCAACGTCGATCCCGTGATATCCAGCGACGCGGCGACCTCCTCGGCCGTGCTCCCCCGGGGCGACTCGAAGTAATCGGCGAAGTACGCGGTTTGGAGCACCGTCCGTTGTCGTTGTGTCAGTCGGTCGTCTAGATCGTCGCGAAACTCACGGGCGGTCGTCACGGACCGTTCCCGCTCCTCCTTTGCGACGAACTCCGCGTCGTACTCCCGACCGATGGTGTCCACGATCCGGCGAACGTCACCGTCCGGCGGAAGGTCCACGACGAGGCGTCCCGTTCCATCGCCGAAACTGGCGCGTCGAACGGTGCCACCGAGCGAGGAGATCGCGAGCAACGGCGTCGAACCATGGATCGTGAGTTCGGCGGTGCCCCCGGAATCGGACTCGGTGATGACCCGCGCCCGCTCGATTGCCTCTATCCCCGCGGTTTCCCGGTCGAGACGATCGATTCCGCCGCCCTCGACCGAGACGAAACAGAGCAACACGTCATCGGCCTGTGGCACCATCCCCTCCAACCTCAGAGGCGAGCCGAGTGACCGACTCAGCCCCACCAGCACCGAGTCGTCGCCGAGTTCGAAGGTGATCTCTGCGATGCTGTCGGAAAGCAGCAGGTTCCGATTTCGGACCGCGGTGACCGCGAACCCGGCTACCTCGCCCAACGTCTCGAAGCTGGCTTGCTCCTGTTCGGAGAACGCCTCGGTCCCACTCGCATAGACGCCGACCACGCCGTGGACGTTCGACCCGTATACGACCGGAATGTTCAGCGCCGACTGGACGCCATCGGCAAACCCGGCCGTTCGGACCGCCTCAGGGACCGCAGAACTGTCGGTGAGCGGCTGGACGACCTGCAGTTGACCGGTCTCGACCGCACGTTCCTCGGGCGTCGTCACCGTCTCACCACCGACCGCGTCACGCACGGCCCCGAAGGTTTCACCGGTCTCACCCGCAACGGCGCGGACGACGATGTCGTCACGTCCCATATCGCGTTCTCCAACCCAAGCGAACTCGTACAGCCCGGTCTCACCGAGCCCCCGACAGATCGTTTCGGCAACCTCCTCCCGCGAGGTGGCATCGACGAGTGCCGTGAGAATGTCCGAACGCACGTCGTCGATGAGCTCCGTTCGTTTGCGTTCTTGTCGCAATCGGCGGAGAGACCGTGTTTCCCGCCGCCGTTCGGTCACGTCCCGGAAGTAGACGGCTCCGGTTTCATCGAGCGCAACAACGGAGACAGCGAGCCACCTGTCGGGACCGGGATAATACTCCTCGAACTCGGTCTCGGTGACGGACTCGCCTTCGAATGCGGTCAACACACTGTCGTCGACGGACCGGGGAAACGCCTCGGCAAGCCGGATCCCGGTTGGGTCCGTCTCGCCGATCAGCGTCCGACCGACCTCGTTGCTGTCCACGACGACCCCATCGATCGAAACCTCGAGTACACCGATCGGTGCCCGGTGTAGCCGATCATCCATGGTTGAACACGCCGCTTTGGTCGAGTTTTTCCTCACCGCTCACAGTTACAAGGTCGGCCAGTGACATCAGAATCGGATCTCGAACCGTGCCCCACCACAGTCGGCCGTGGTGAGCGTTATTTCCCAGTCGTGTGCCACGATGATCCGGTCAACGATGGCGAGACCGAGCCCGGTTCCGCCGTTCATCGTGGAGTAGCCCGGCTCGAAAACCGCTTCCCGTTCTCCCGCGGGAATCCCCGTGCCGTCATCTGCGACGTAGAACCCACCTGACAACCTGCCGACAGTGATCGTAACGCCACCTTCCCGGGCCGCCTCCTCGCTTCGACCACGAGACCGGTCCTGGGCCTTCGGAGTTCGTTCCCCCCGATTTTCGTCCGTGTTCGGCGGGGGCGATTCCGCGTCTCGTTCGACCGATTTTCGGGGTCGTGTTTGTGCGTCCGTAGCGTCGCGCCCCGCGTTGTCACCGGGCCGTGTTCCGTTGTCGGCGGCGTTGTGTTCGACACTGTTTCGGAGCAGATTCTCAAACAGCCTTCGAACGCGGTCGGCGTCGGCGGTGACGGTCGGGAGTGATCCGGTGAGTTCCAGCGTTGCCCCATCGGTGTCGACCGATTGCCATGCGTCCGTCGCTGCGGTTTCGATCGAGACCTGCTCCGATGGGTCAACGACGGTATCCCCTCGTGTGAGAGTGAGCACGTCGCGAATGATTCGCTCCATCCGATCGTGTGCGCCGGCGACCGACTCGAAATGCTCCGCGTCTCCCGTCTCTCGTGCCGCTCGGAGGTGCGCCTTTGCGACATCCAGCGGGTTCCGAAGGTCGTGACTGATCACGCTACTGACCTGATCGACGGCGGGCATCTCCTCGACAGTGGGACACTGCTGCAGATCCGAAAAAACGAGATAGCCGGCGTCTCCTTCCGAGGGAATCACCCGCACAAAAAACGTCTCCCCGTTTTCGGCCCAATCGAGGTAAATCCCGACACGGTCGCCCCGAACGAGGTGGGTTATCGGATCCTGATCGCCGGTCGTAACACTACGACTGAACTGTTCGAACACCGTCGAGACGAACGCGTCGGGTAAGCTGTCCCCGAATCGTCGCTTGAAGACCTCGTTCGTCGTCGTGATGCGGGCGTCGCGA
The DNA here is from genome assembly GCF_028275055.1 of Haloplanus sp. Taxonomy (GTDB): domain Archaea; phylum Halobacteriota; class Halobacteria; order Halobacteriales; family Haloferacaceae; genus Haloplanus. The sequence continues at coordinate 56,773 of NZ_JAQCNJ010000077.1, read as the reverse complement.
CCGTCTACGGTGTATGCGAGAACGGGATCCGGAAACGCGTCTACCGGGATCGCCGCGGTACACTCGTCGGTCATCGATCCTCCGTAGTCCTCCCGTACGGTCGTCGCGGGATCACCGGCCCAAATGGCCGGTGGGGGCCCCCCCGGTGGGAACGGAGTCGAACGCGACTCATACGTTTCCATTGGTTCGGACACGTGTTTATTATTCCCCCTTGCCTCTGACTCAGAAACATCTCCGTGGACTCTCGCGGCCCCCGCTTCCGAGGTTCTACGACGTATCCAAACACGAGACACACCGATGTTGTGCCTCGGGCGATGCGTCTTCTTTCGTGTTCTTCATGTGTGCGGGGGGCAGTACTGTGTACGTCGCCCGTTTTCGGGTGGGGTTCGGGGCCTGAAGGTTTTGGCGACCATGGAGCGTCCGTTCGACTTGAGGTGTGCTTTCTCCACCTATCCGAAAAATAACACCCGGAAAACCGGGTTCGAATCCGCTGTCGCGCGAAGGGTGTAGGGCTTTGGGATGCAGGCGTTGCGGGCGTGAACACAACGCCATCGTAATGAAAAACCGGAGTCTGTTTATAGGTTCCCCCCAAATTATCACGATTGGTTTTTCATTTGGCATCCGAAGCCCTGGACACCCTTGTCAGGATCGCTGTGAAGTGAGGGGTGTCGGGCTTTGAGATGCAGGCGTCGCGAGTACAAGCACAACGCCACGGAAACGAAAGGTAAGTGGACTATTATACGTTTCCCTCGGATTATCAGAAGTGGTTCCGTCTCAACTGGCCTGCCGAACCGGGCTCGGGAGGGCGGCGATGATCGCCTTGCTCCGTACGAACGCACACTCGAGTTAGCGTCGGTCGGTTACGTCCTCAAGAATGCCTTCGAGGTAGCTGCGTTCCCCCTCCTCGGTCAGTGTAATCGTCGCCCGAACGGACCGCCGGTTCCCATCCAAGGTTTCGAACGCGAGTAACTCGTTTTCCACCCGCCCTGTCTCCCGAAGGCGGTCGAGTAGGTCGTTACGGTCCGACTCGTCGATGTACAGTTCCTCTACACCCACGCTCCGGAGTTGCGCACGGGACTCCACCCCGAAGATATCCGTCGCCGCCTCGTTCGTATCGATGATCTCTCCGTCCATCGTCGTTCTGAAAACACCGACAGGGAGGTTCTCGACGAGTCGCTCGTACCGTTTGAGTTCCAGTTCGCGTTCCTTCCGCTCGGTGATGTTTTCTGACACCGCCATCACGTGGGTGGGTTCCCCACCGCCCGTTCGGACGGGAACCGTCTGGACCCGATAACACTCGTCGTTGTACTCCTGTTCGAACGCCCGCCTCTCCCCGGCAAGCGCACACTCGAGATGACAAACGAGTTCGTCGGTGATTTCGGGTGGATACCGGTCGTGCGGCGTCGTCCCCCGCAGTTCATCGGACGACAGTCCGACGTTTGGCAGTTCGCTTCCCCCGGCACGGACGACCCGCAGATCCGTATCGTACAGAAACATCGCCCCATTCGGGAAGTTGTCCACAAGTGCTTGGTACTGACCGTCGACCTCCCTGAGTTCCCGTTTGCGCTCCTCCTGTTCGGTAATATCCTCGAACTTCGAAATGATCGTTTGCACGCTGCCGTCCGCATCGGTCACCACACGATTGTGCCACTTACAGAGTCTCGTCTCGCCGTCCTGCCGGACGTTTCTGTTGACGGCGTGGGTGCCACCATCAGCGTCGAGGAGGTTCTCCACGACCGTCCCCACGTACTCACGGTCCTCCTCGGCGACGATGGTCTCCCACGGTTCGCCGCGTAACGTCGCTTCCTCGTATCCGAGGATCTCTTCTGCCCGTTCGTTCAGACGCTCGAAGCGGAACTCATCGTCCCACTGAACGGCCCCGAGCGGTGATTCGTCGAAAAACAACTCGAGTTGCCGTTGCTGCCGGCTAACGGTCCGCTCGCTTTCGATCCGGTCGAGTGCTGCCACGAGGTTCCCCGCCAGCAGTTCGCCGACCGTGAGATCCTGTTTGTCGAACGCGGCCTGTTTTTCTGAACCGGCGATCAAAACGCCGTAATCGGCAAGCGGGAGGTAGACGTGCCCTCTGAGATCGGTTTCTAGGTCGTGGGCGTCCGGGTCCTGACGTGCGTCTTCGACGACGGTCGGCTCCCCACGCCGATAGACGCGCCCGGCGATGCTGTTGGCCACAGACAACGAGGGCACCTCATCGAGGAGTGCTGTGAGGTCGTCGGTCTGTGCCACTGGCGTCAACGTGTCGTCGGCCCCACGGAGGTGGACGGCATTCGCCCGGAAGCCCAGAACGTCCTTGGCGGCCCTGACGCCGATGTCGGCAACCTCCTGTCGGGTTTCCGCTGTCAAAAGCTTTTGTAGGGCCCGGTTCAGTTCGGTCAACCGCAGTTCGCGGGTTTTCTTCTCGGTGATGTCCTGTATGTATCCGCGAACGACGCCATCGGATTCGGCCCCGTCTACCCGCTCGCCCCGTGCGGTAACCCACCGTTGTGCCCCTTCGGGCGTGATGAGTCTCACGTCAACCTCGTACGGCGTGCCCGTTTCGAGACAGTCGGTGAATCGGTCGGTGAGTCGGTCACGATCCTCCGGGTGGAAGCGCTCGAACGCTTGCTCCGGAGTTGGCTTCACGTCCGGTTCGAGCCCGAAGATTCGATTGGCTCCGTCGGTCACGAGCGTTTCGGCGTCCGAGTCGTACTCCCACGCGCCCACGTCGGCCAACTGTTCCATGTCCGTCATGAGGTCACGGGTTTGTGACAGCGTTCGTTCACGCCTTCTCCGCTCGGTAACGTCTTCCTGTGTCCCGAGATACCGGACGAGTTCGCCCTCGTCGTCGTAGATGGGGGTGATGGTCAGCCGGTTCCAGAACTCTGTGCCGTCCTTTCGATAGTTGCGCAACTCCACCGAAATCGGCTCCGCGGCATCGATGGCCTCGCGGAGTGCGGTAACCTTCTCGGGGTCGGTGTTCTCGCCTTGGAGAAACCGACAGTTGCGTCCGAGCACTTCCTCGGAGCGATAGCCGGTCATTTCCTCGAACGCGGCGTTGACATAGACCAACGGCTGGTCAGGCCGTTCCGGGTCGGCCAGCGTGATTGCGACGTTTGCGTCGTCGACGGCCTGCCGGAGACGGCCGAGTTCGCGTTCGCGTTCCCGACGGCTGGTGATGTCGCGGATAGCCCCACGGATCGCCGTCGTGTCCCCGTCGGTCGTCGCCGGCGTGTACGTTATGTTCAACAGCCGTTGCTCGTCAGCATCCGGGTGCCGGTAGCGCCAGGTTCCTTGTGTCTGCTCGCCCGTCCGGAGTGCTCGCTCGATGGCCCGTTGAATACCCTCCCGGTCGTCCGGGTGGTAGTACTCCAAGCCCTTCTGATGATCGTAGCTCTCCTGTTCCGGAACGTTCAGTATCCGACGGGCGCCGTCGGTCAGGATAACCTCATCAGCCTCAACGTCGAGTTCGAACCCGCCGGTGTCGCCGAGAACCTCGGTAAGACGCATCAACTCGTCTTTTCTGTCGGCTCGTTCTGCCTCGCGCCGTGCTCGGACGGCATTCCGGATCCGGTTGGCCAGCAGTTCGTACTGTTCGGTACCGGTCTGTTTCTGGAGGTAATCCGTGACCCCCGCGGAGATAGCGTCGCTGGCGACGGCCTCACTGCCCTTGCCGGTAAACAGGATAAACGGGAGGTCTGGGAACTCCCGTCTGACAGCCTGCAGGAATTCGATCCCATCCATGCCGGGCATGTTGTAGTCCGAGACAACGCAGTCGGGTTGGCGGTCGTCGATGCACCGTAACCCCTCGTCGGCGCTGACTGCAGTCTCGACACGGAAGCGGTCGTCCTCGCGTTCGAGAAACGTCCCCGCCAAGTCGGTGAACCCCGGTTCGTCGTCGACGTGGAGAACGTGGATCTGCTGTCGCGAACCGGACGACATAGTAGACATGTGTGTAACTGTAATCAAAAAGCTGTTGTACCGGAATCAGAACTGAAATTGGATTTAACTGCCCCGGGTGAACGACTCGGAACTGACCGTCCGGGGTGTGCGAGTGACCCCACTCACACCGCCGTCCATCGAACCGGCAGAGACGGGTGGCGTCGGACCGGTCTTCTCGGCACCGTATGGCCCCGTTAGGACGGCTCCCGCGGGTCGGGGTGTGTGACCGCTCTCGTTGTCGCCGGCGCTGTCTCCGCACGCGGCGACGCGGTTACGGGCCCCGCAGGCCGGTGTCAACGAGGGCGGCCCGGTTCGCGCCGGTCGGGCACCGTGATACGGACGGTCGTTCCCGCCGCCGTCTCGAACGACAGGTCTCCGTTGAGGTTGTCCACACACCACCGGAGTTGCCACAGACCGAGCCCTCTCCCGTGCCGAAGACGGTTCTCCGTCTCGATCTCGATGGGGATGAGTTCCTCCTCCGGAATCCCGCTCCCGTCGTCGGCGACCGTAATAACGCACCCGTTCGGTTCGTTCTCGACGGTGACACTCACCGCCGATGTCGCGTGTTCGAGCGCGTTCTCCAGCGCGCTCTCGACGGCCATGACCACGCTTTCCTTGTCGGTTTGCAGGCGCATCTCTCTCGGAAGTTCGGTCGTCACCGTTACATCGCTTTGCTCCGGTTTCATCGCCTCGACGGTCTCCCCGAGTGTCTCGGCAACGTCGATTTCCGTCGGCGTCTCATCCTTCGACAGGATCCGGTCCACCTGTCGTGCGCGTCTCCCGATCTCGGCCAGGTCGTCGACCGTTGTGATGATTCGCTCGGCGCGGCCGTCGGTCGCCCGGTCCGCGAGCTTCTCTGCGTGGCTTCGGATCACGTCGAGTTGGTTGCGGAGGTTGTGGCGCAAAATCCGGTTGAACACCTCCAGACGCTGTTCCCGGCGCCTCCGCCCGGTGATGTCCCGTTGAATCGAGATGGTTCGTTGTTCGCCACCGATGACGGCCGGGGTAACCTTGACCTCGAGCCAGACACGCTTGCCCCCGCTGGTCTCGCCCTGCCACTCCAGTGTCTCCGGCTGGCCGCTCTCTGCGACCCGCTGGTGAATCTCGCGGCCCCGTTGTTCCGTGTATCCCTCCTCGGTGATGCTGAGCCCCGAGACGCCCCGCTCGCGAAGTTCGCTGACGCTTTCGTGGCCGAACATCTCCAGATAGGCCTCGTTGGCATCGAGATACTCCAACGTATCCGGGTCGAACACCGCTATCGCGTCCTGCACACCGTTGAATATCTGCTCGAACTCCTGTTCGCGACGCCTGCGCTCGGTGATATCGCGGTTGATGGCGACGTAGCGAAGGTCGCCACCGAGTTCTACGGTCGTGCCGGTGACTTCGAGTTGCCGGCGTTCACCGTCGGCTGTCTCGACGGCCCACTCGGTCCGTTTCGGTTCACCCGTCTCGACCACCTCCCGGATGAACGCCATCCCTTTCTCGACGGTGTACCCCTGTCCACTCGGGGTGTACTCCATAACACCGTTCTCGATGATCTCCTCGCGGTCGTGTCCCAGTAGCTCACAGAACGCGTCGTTGGCGTCGAGTAGCTCTCCGGTCTTTGGATCGTGGACGCTGATCGTTTCGTTGACCCCGTTGAAGATCTGTTCGTACTCCCGTTCCCGGCGCTTGCGCTCGGTGATGTCCCGATTGATCGAGATGATCCGTTCCGCTCCGCCGATCGTGCCTTTCGTTGTCACGACCTCGGTGGTCCGGCGTTCGCCGTCTTTCGTCTCCACCATCCACTCGTATGGGCCCTTCTGACCCTCACTCATCACCTCCGCGATAATCCTCTCCGCGTACTCCTCGGTGTAGCCCTCCTCCTCGACGCTGACACCCGGCGTCCCCATCTCGAGTATCGTTTCGCGGTCGTATCCCACCAGTTCACAGAACGTGTCGTTGACGTCAACCATCTCGCCGGTCCGGGGATCATGGACGGTGATGGCATCTTGGACGCTGTTAAATATCTGTTCGTACTCCCGTTCGCGACGCTTGCGCTCGGTGATGTCCCGGACGCTTGCGAGGACGCGTTCCCTGCCGTCAAGTTCGATCACCGCGAGATCGACCTCAACGGGGAACGTCTCACCAGTCCGGTGTCGGTTACGCCACTCGAAATGTTGTGGACCTTCGGTACGCCCTCGCCGGATCATCTCTTTGGCCGCCTCGGGCCCGTAGGCGTCCTTCTCGGTCATCACGGTCCCGATCGGTTCGCCGAGCAGTTCCGACCGCTCGTAGCCGTTCATCTCGCAGAACCGCTCGTTCACGTCGACGATGGTGCCGGTCTCCGGGTCGTGGACGACCAGCCCCTCCGAAACCTTCTCGAACAGGGTCCGGTAGGCCTCCCCGTGATCGGACCCTTTTTCTCGGGTCCCCGCTGGGGTGCCCTCGGTGCTGAGCCGTTCGACGGCGAGTTCGCACTGCGCGCTCGCTGTGGTCCGTGGAAAGACATCGACCGCCCCTGCCTCGATAGCGCGGGCAACCGTGCCGTCGTCCTTTGTCGCCTCGCTCAGGACGACGACCGGAAGACCCGCCCGCTCGGTGAGACGCTCAACGACGGCTGCCGCGTCGGCCGTCCGGCCGTCGACGACAGCCCCGTCGAAACCGTCGGTGTCGCGCTGTATCGGACCATCGGTGACCGGTTCGACGCGCTCCGCGCTCGACACTACCCCCGTTCCCTCGACTGCATCAACGACCGCACTGCCAAATGACTGGTCCGTTGTTGCAACCAGTAGTTCAAGCTTGCTCCCCCCGCGGCTTCCGTTCATGCAAACAACCTGTTAAGTGTTGCGAACGTAATTAATACCACGGGACAGAACGCCCCCGACCGGACGATATGCCACGGGAGACGGGGGGATGAACCGTGTCGGACGGCGTCGTCGACCGTTCAGGTCTCGTCGGGTGTGGCCTCCTCGAAGACTACCGCGAGGGCGCCAGCCAGCAACGCCAACACCAGCCAACGCGCAACCGCGCGGGCGTCACGACGGCGGGCGCTAACGACCACCGCGGTCGTAAACCCGCCGGTGCAGGCGCCGGCCAAATACGCGACCGTACGGCGCGGATGGAGCGACATACACGTTTGTTCCGGCGCCGGCGACATATGGTCGTCGGGTGGCTTGTGACTCGTGACCCTCCTCCCTCGGTCCGAGTCGCCGGCGGACCAAGCGAGCGGCGAGACCGTCTCGACTGTGAGTTTCAAGCCTTTGGGCCTCGTCGTTTGTGATTCCGGGGCTGTCGCCGGGATCCAGGCGCCGCGTTCGCGCTACCCGGCCGCGATCACAGAACCCACCCTCGCGACCGACAGTTACAACGGTCTTTTCGCTCCGTGGTCGCGTTGTCTGCCGGTCGTAGCGAGGCGTCGCGCTCCGTGTCCCCGCGCCCTGAGCGGCGTCGCCCGTCGACGGATAGATCACGCCGATTTTACCACCGAAGCCCTTTCGCTCGGTCGTGAACCACGTTCCAGACGCGGCGCTCGACGCCATCGATGACTTCGGCGAGGGAGTGCTCACCGGGACGCCACCGCCGTTTGCCGTCCGACTGCGGTCCGACCTTCGCCTTCGTGTTCGTCCACAAGCCGACGGCACCGCCTGCTGTCGGTACGAGACGGAACATACGGAGGCGCCATCGACGTTGCGTGACCGGGGATCGTTCGTGACAACCATTCTCGACGGGATCGACGGGCGATTCCGAGCGTGGGGGATCGACCCCCCCGACGCCTACGTGTACGCGGAGACGGTCGACGGCTGGCACCGCTACGAAGGGGTGCTCCGGTGTCCGTGATCGGCGTTCCGGCGCCGGGAACCGAGTCGGGCGGGGCGGTTCGCACCGACGGCCGCCCCCGTGTCGTCGCCCGCCCATCGCTCGGCCGGGTAGCGTTAGCCTCGGCTACGGACGAACCCAACACCTTTGTAACGGGTCCGGATCTCTCACCCCGTGAAACATCCGCGAATCGGCAACGCTCTTCCGATTCCGGCAGCGTTTAGCCCGTCAAGCCCGTGGCTCACATAGACGTGGAACCCTCCGACGCGGAGTCAATCGACACTGCAAGCGCGACTGTTACGGTCGGCGACGGATTGTACGACACCGAACACGACCGGGTTCTGTGGGTGTCACGGATCGACGGGTCGGGAGTGACGATCGAGCCGGCGACCGAGTACGAAACCGAAACGCAGGTCGGCTGGCCGCCCGGCGGGCGCTCACGGATTATTACCGCCGGAACGACACTCGCCCCGGCGGAATTCATCGAACTCATCGATACAGGTCGATTCGAAGTTGCACCCCGGTGAGCCACGGACAAGCCACGAACGGGGCACCACCGACCCACCGTGACACCCTGTGAGACAGACAACGGGTGACGAGACCGGACCGGACCGGATCGGGCTCTGAAACGGGACAGGATTGTGGGATACCCGCGGTGACACCGGCTCCGTGGCCGGTCACGACAGAGCGCTGCGAGAACACGATAGACTCACTCCAACTGCCGGTGTGGCCGCCGAGCGAGTTCGTGTGCACGGCGGTTGCGTGCGCGGGGAACCGTCCGATAGCTCACCTGTGGGATCGGATCGACCATCGTCTGGACCGTCTCAACGCGCCGTCGGAGGATGCCGTCGTTCGGCTCCGTTGGATGGTCAGGATCGACCGCCTCAACCGGTGCAACAGCATCACCGCGAACGTGTAGGCTGGCAACCGTCCGATGGTCTGAAACGTTTGTTACCGCACGAGCGCCCGCGACGAGGGCCCGGTACTCGACGTGAGTGCTAGAGACGAACGTCGACAGCGACCGCGATCCCTCGACGATCGGTTCGTGGGCCGAGATCACGTAGCCGATTGCCGCGGTGGCAGGGGTTGCGTTCGCCGGCCCGTACAGAACGCTCCCATCGAACGAGAGAACGAGCGAAAGGCCGAGATCAGCCATCGGTTGGACCGTCTCAGCAACCCGACAAAGCGGGTTTGAAACCCTGTCGCTGAGTCGCAAGCCAAGAGGGTCGCACCGGTTTCTGTTGCGGATGCATACCGGACGTTACGGTGCCAGTCGGATAATCACCGTGGCGTGGAGTGCACCCTCCCGACATCGGTTCGTCGCGCTCCCGAGCCCCGTCCCACGCCGACCGGCGGTGTCCGGATGTGGCCGGACCTGACGCTACACGCCGGGGCCCAGGGCCGCGATATCGGCACACACCGTCGCCAGCGCGTCGGCGGGATTCGGATCGCTGTCGGCTAGGTGTGTGTAACTGTGGTCCGGAATGGCCGCCAGTGCCGACGCGACAGCCTCACTGTGTGTCTCGACACCCGGCTCTGTCGGGTCGGCCCCACACCAGACGTCTCGAACGACCGTCATCGAATCGATTCGCACCTCCAACCTGTGCGGCTCGTATCGGGCTAGCAACTCGGAGAGGCCAAGCCGGAGCGCGACGTACTCGGCGGCGTTGTTCCCCGTTCGAGACCCGACGGGCCGTCCCAGACGGGCGAGTCGGTCACCTGCAGCGTCCACGATAACAGCACCCGCACCCGCGGGGCCGGGGTTGCCACGCGAACTGCCATCGACGTAGAGAACGAGTGGGCCGTCCGCCGGTTCCGGAACAGGCGGCCGCCCGAGGTCCGAGGCCAACACCTGCTTGAGTGCACGCCGCAGTTCGTCTCGGGTAGTCGTCGGCTCGAACAGGCCGCCATGACCGGAAACAGCGCCGTCGATAGCGTCGGTCGCGGCCGTTATCTCGTACCCGACGGTCCCGAGTACGTCGTCGACGAGCACCGCCAGCGGCGACAACCGCTCGCGTGCGAGGGTGTCGTCGGTCATGTGCCTTCCACGTTCGGCGCTCGGGTCCGGCCACCCCCGTCTCCGTTCGACTCCCCTCGGTGGTTGTACACCGACATACTCGTTCTCGGTGGGGGAGGGAAATAATACCTGCCACCAAGACGGAGCACCGCCTGGTTACTGGCGCGTGGATACCACTCCCGACACGGTCTACCGCCGGGCACGGTCAGCTACGCCGTGGTGTCCCGCCACCGTAACGAGTTCTCGTTCAGTTTCTCGACGACCGGCCGCCCGTTTTCTAGCATCCGGTTTGCGATTTCGATGGCCTCTCTCAGCTCCTCGGCAGACAGGTTCTCGTAGGCCGGACGCCCGTCGACGTGGCTGTACCACTCGTCGTTGAACAGATTATCGAGGACAACACGTCCGAAACAATGGTCGAGATGGATCGGCCACCCGTCACTGTTCCGTGCCTCCTCGGGTAGTTTCTCGTTCACCAGCCGGTCGTACGTCTCACGAAGCGCGGAGATGTCCGTTCCGTCCAGCCTTTCTTGAGTCATATTGTGGTTTGGATACGGACTCGAACCGTTTTATCACTTCGTCGCCCGCCGACCGGTCGGGAACACGATCAGTGCCGGTGTCCGGTGAGCGCCGCCGGCCGTAGTACCCCCACCGCCGCACGGACACCCGTCGCGAGCGGCTGATTGCGAGGGTTGTGCGAGTGGTGTCATCGGATCGAACCGTGTCTCGATCGTATCGGTACGACACGGCAGTTATCAGACGAACCGTTCATCGGCGAGGACATCGACCTCAACAGCCTCCTCCGAGAGAGTTAGCTCCTCACAGAATGTCACGAGATCCCGGTACATTCCGATGTCCTGTGAGAGGTCGGGTGTGAAGCAGTTACACGTCGCCGCTGCGGTCTTGTCCATCAGATCCGGGTTCTCGTCCCGAAGCCCGGGATATCGCTCGAAAAACAGGTCCACTGCCGTTTCGCTGTTCTCGACAGTGTCCTCGACACCGCGTTGTGTAGCGTCGACGAACCGCTGCACCTCGTCGGTGTTGTTCTCGATTTTCCTATCGGCGGCGGTGAGAATGAGTTGATTGAAGTCGGGAACCCCGTAGTCAGCAAGTTCCCACAGGGCAGCATCGAAGCCACGGTGACGACTCTCGACGATCTCGAAGTTGTAAAACGCGAGAAAGGCGATATCGGCGTCGTCAGTCATCAACGCATCGGTGTGGTAGAAGCCGTTGTCGATCGGCTCGATCGCATCGGCCGTCAGGTCGCCACCTGCTTGTCGAGCCATGTACGCGACCATCTTCCGACCGCCGGGACCCGGCGCTCCGGGATAGTTGAGTCGGACACCAGGCGTAAGATCGGCCGGTGACTCCCACCCACGATCGGTCGGATACTGGATCCCACCCCGAGTGTGCAGAAAGGTCGCGATGCCCGTGACAGGGACGCCCTCCGAGCGCTCGGGCACCAGGTGAATCGGCTCGGTGATGGCGTAGTCGAGTTCATCTTCGGCCAGCATCTCCAACGTGTCGTAGTGTTCTGGCGGCTCCCAGATGTCGAGTTCCAACCCCACATCCTCGTAGTAGCCACGCTCGTCCGCGACAACGAACGGAATGTGGTCCGGATTGAGAAACCACTCGAGTCCCAGCGTGATTGTGTCCATATTCGAACTCCGTATTACAGAGTAATATAAGTTGGTCATAACAGCAGACAACCCCATGACCGTCGTAGGGGTCAATCCCGCACCCACGCGGTGAGTTACAGCGGTTCAAGGAGAAAGCCCACGGCTTCAGCCGTGGGATGAATCCGACAACAACCGAAACAACTACGCCGGTTCATATCGTCGGTTGTGCTACCGAGTCTCGGGTAAGGATATGCACGCCAGCGGGGCGGTAAATGAAGCCCGCTATCCGAGTCGGGGGCCGTACTGGCACGGCCCACAACCCCACCGAACGACGCGAGTGGGGAACCTTCCGAAGTCGGGGCACGGTCTGTGACCGTGGAACCCCGCGACTTCAGTCGTGGGAGGATGTCAGACGAGCGGTGGAGCCGTCGATAACGCCACCGGGGCACGACGCTGAATCTGCCACGATCACCGGTCGCTTGACTTTCCGATTCGGATTCGGTGCTTCGCTCACCCCGGTGGAACCTGTAATAGCACACCGCGTCCGGCACGAACCACCACCGGAGTCGTCTGTGGACAGGGCTACCGACTGCTCACCCGCGCCTGTCGACCCGGAAATCCGTGTCGTGTGTTGTCCGGGACACCGGGTGTGATGGCTCGGCAGATTGGCGGTGACCGCGCTGTGCGGTGACAGGCCGGCCGCCACGGGGGCGACCGGGAGGACGGGATCAGGACTCGTCCGACCGAGACGCGGTCGGAACGTGTCCAGCCGCCCCCGGTGTGTCGACGTGGAAGTCGGGGTCGGCCCGTACCCCGATGCGAGAGAACTGGTCGCGGATGTGTGACTTGGCAGCGGCGACCGCCCGCTTGCGTTTCTCGAATCCACGCACCGTCGGTCGCTCGAAGGCGACCCGTATCGTCCCCCGGTCGGTTTCGAGTCGTTGTCCGCCGGACTCCACCTGATAGAACGCGTCACACACCCACACGTAGGGAGCATCGACCGTCGGCGCGCCGTCGTACGACGGCGGGCTCTCGTCCGGTTCGTACAGCGTTCCCGTCGTTCCGGTGCCGCCGGCCAGCCCACAGATGAGCAACATGATCCGTCTCTGTCCCCAAACGGGATACTCGTCCCACGGAGTTGTGGCTGTCGACTCGGTCCGATCGAGGGACTCTCGCCCGGAGGCGGCTCCGCCGTTTGTCGGGGGTAGAGAACGGGTCGTTCGGCCGCCCCCCGGTTCGCCGAGACGGATATGTCCACAGAGAACCAACGCCGACGCGCATGCGCGATGCCATCACGGTGGAGATTTCTGCCCATGGGGCCGGACGGCTGAAGCAGTTCGGCATCCGAAACGTCGCCCGATTCCGCCGATTCATCCGCGACGCCGACGGGGACCTTTTCGACCGGAAACACGAATCGAAACTCATCATCATCGACGACCACGGACACGCCGTGGCTGTCGCGGACGACGCCGGGGTCCGTACAGTCATAACCGTACTCCCGCCTCCGGAGACGTCGTGGTCGGACCGTGTCAGCACTCACCCGGACCGCTACGACACCCTCGACCCGGACTGAGCGCCGCGTTGTTCCACCCACGGACCGGTCGCAGGAAGCGACACCGGCACACGCACGCCACCTCTCCGACCCCGACCCAACACCCCCCTCGACGCCGAGCCGTGCCTACCACTCTCGACGGGCCTACGCCGTCTCTGATCCGCTTTCGCCAGAGAACCGCCGGGTAGCTCCGTCTCGACTGCCCGAACCGTCTTCGCCGTCGGGTGGGTGGCTTCTTCCCCGTCGGTCGGCCGGTTCGTGAGGTTTTGGACGCGACGGACACGCCTTGGAATCGGCTGACGGTCGTGGTCGAACGTCTCATCCACGGACTGGACGGGGGACTGACGCCCGGCCGGCCGCGGACGGGTAGGGCCACCGTTCCCCGTCACGGACGGGCGATACTTGTCCGTCGGCCGCTATGTTTCGTCATGCCCCTTTCGAAGACGTACGTTCACGTTCTATCGACGGACGCCGACGAACTCATCGACTTTATCGAGGACGCCGAATCGTCGTTTCTGGAGTTGGGACTCGCTCCGGACGTGAGTCGACCGACCGAACTCCGGTTTTCCGACGCGGATGACTGGGCACGGACACGGCCGGCGACGACGTCCGGGGACGGATGGCTTCCGTATCTCACCCACGATCTGCTCGATGCCGTCGGTGCCACGGCACCCGCAATGCTGCAGTACGCCGGCATCGCCGGGAGTGCCGTTGTCGGTCGTGTCCTCAGGGAGACGACCGACGCACATACCGGTATCGTTCTCCAGTCACACACGTACACACAGGCACCGGCAGAGTACACGGTCTACCGGTACGAGACAACGGCAGACGAGTACACACGCGCCGCACACGGCACCTACGGGTAGCCGGTTCGTGGTCGGTATGCAGTCCCGGGGACGACCCGCTCCCGACTTCTCGATCCCGTCGGTCTCCGATCGGCCCGCTGTCGGGTTCGGCGAACGTCAGTCACCGACGCCGTCGCTCAGAGGTCGGTCCCGCTCCCAGCCACCCGGGTCATCGGACCTCCCGGCGAAACCTCTCGCTGATGACTCACGTGGACCGTATCAGAGGTCGCCGTCCGCGGCCATCTCGCGGAGATCGGTAACACGGTCCCGGATGTCGTCCATATCACCGGACTCCTGCTTGTTGTCGACGTGGCTGTACATCAGCCCCATCCGATGATTCGAACGAAGAAGCTCCTCGTTGCGGTCGAGAAAGTCCCAGTACAACGCGTTGAACGGACAGGCCCGGTCGCCGGTGTCTTTGGTCTTGAAGTAGTGACAGTCGCTACAGTAGTCCGACATGCGATCGATGTAGTTGGCAGAGGAGACGTACGGCTTCGTCGCAAAGACACCGTGGCCGTACTGACCCATTTCGACGACGTTGGGCGTCGTCACCCAGTGGTAGGCGTCGACGTACGTCGCGTGGAACCAGTCGTTGAGTTCGGTCGGCTCGACACCCCACAGCGTCGCGAAATTGGCCAACACCATCAGCCGTTGGATGTGGTGTGAGTAGCCCCGGGTGTGGACATCGTCGACGGTCTCGGATAAACACTCCATGTCGGTGTCGCCGGTCCAGTACAGGTCCGGAAGCTCGTGTGTGGCGTCGAGTTGGTTCGTCGTCGTCAGTTCCGGCATCGCGTGCCGGTAGACGTGACGCATGAACTCCCGCCAGCCCAGAAGCTGTCGGATCGACCCCTCGACGGAATTAAGCGCGACCCCATCCCGTTCGTGGGCCGTCTCGATTTGCTGGATAACCTCCACAGGGTGGAGCAGTCCGAGGTTGATCGCGGCCCCGATCAGCGCGTGCGACATCGCCCACTCCTCGCTCCGCATTGCGTCCTGGTACGGCCCGAACTCCGGGAGCCGCTCGGTAATAAAGTGTTCAAGCTGTCGGCAGGCCTGTCGTCGGGTGATCGGCCACGGGAACTCGCTCATCTCGGTGCCGCCCCACGTATCGAACTCCTCTGTAACCCACGCCGCCGTCTCGACGGTGGTGTCGGCGTAGTCGTGGTCCAACACCGGTGGAGCGTCCCAGTCGTCCGGCGGAAACTCCTGGTTCTCGTCGTCGTAGTTCCACTCGCCGCCGACCGGGTCGTCGCCGGTCATCAGGACGCCGCTCTCGCGGCGCATCCAGCGATAGAACTGCTCGTGTCTGAACGATTCGGTCGTCTCGGACGGATCGGCATCCGCCCACCCGTCGAACGCCGCTCGGGTGCTAACGAACAGTTCGTTGTCGACGAACCGTACGTCACCCCCTGCCTCCCCGATCAGTTCGCGAAACCGTTCCGCGGAACGGTAACTCGGCGACCGCATCGAAACGAGCGTCGTCTCAGGATTGCCGGCAAAAAACTCTGCGAGGCCCGCTCCGAATCGGTCGGTCTTGATGTACGTCACGTCGTACCCCTCTCGGCGGAGCCGGTCTCGGAACCGGCGCATCCCGGCAAACACCAGCGTGAGTTTGTGGTGATGGTACGGCATGCGCCGCGCGAAGTCGTGTGCCTCGATCATCAGCACCTGCGATCCCTCCGGCGCACGAGCGAGTGGCCCCGACCTCGTGGTGAGCTGTGTCCCGAGGATCCACGGCACCTCGTTCTCGGCTATCGTGTATGTCGGGGGGTCCCCGACGATTGGCTGATCCATACGACGCGTTCGCACCAAGCACACAAATGCCTCACCACCACACCCGACGTAGCCTACCGAGAAAACGCCTCACGGATCGACGCCGTCTAAGGGACCGATAGCCGCCGTCGGCGTTGTTCTCGAGCGTTCTCGCCTCTGTCGGACGAGACGTTCTCTCGATGGCCGTCGGCCGAGACGACACGACACACTCGAAACGGCCCACCGCACGCGGCCCTTTTGTATACGCCGGCCCCACAAACCGGTGTGGCTGACGACATTAGAGCGTTACACCGAGCCCTCATCGAACTCCACGGACAGCCAAACCGCGCACACGTCAGAGACGGTGTCAGACAACTGCTCACGACCGTGCTCAGCCAGAACGTCGCGGACGAACAGACCGCACAGGCCGCCGAGGACCTGTTCGATTCGTACCCGGACTACCGGTCCATCGAGACGGCGGCTCACGACGAACTCGCGGAGACCATCGCCGTTGCTGGACTCAAAAACCGGAAGGCCGCCCGGATCCAGCGGGTGCTAGCGAAAACGCGTGAACACACGGGCGGAGAGTACAGCCTCGCCTTTCTCGAGAAACTGTCGACCGACGACGCACAGGCGTGGCTCACCGACATCAAAGGCATCGGCCCGAAAACGGCAAACGTGGTTTTGAATTTCGGGTTCGAAAAGCCGACGTTTGCGGTCGACACCCACATCGAACGGCTGTCGAAGCGGTTCGGGCTGATAGACGCCGCCGTGACCACCGACCGTGCACACGAGATTCTCAACGACCGCGTCCCGGACGACCTGAAGTACTCGCTACACGTGCTCATGATCACACACGGCAAGGAGTACTGTACGGCGCAGTCACCGGACTGCTCGAACCCGGTGTGTGCGACCTACTGCCGGTGTGATGCGTGTCCCGAGACGGCCTGATCGTCGTCGACGTTCACACCGGCCCGGTGTGTCCGCCGCCACCGGTGCCTTCGGCCACGTAGATTTGGGTGCCGGTCGCGCTCCCGCATGTGGCCGCCCGGTTGGCGTCCCGTGCCCGTCCCCGCTGGCTCGGACCGTCCGAATCCCACGAGGCCGCCTCAGACGGAGTCCGCGTCCGACGCCGAAAACGATGTCAATGATACCTGTTTGTCGGCCCCCGACTCGGGAGTCTCCTCGGGGGCCTCCAACGGTTGTGACCGCGAGGATAGCGACGCTCGTCGGGCGATTTCGGGATCCTCCAGCGCCGCGAGGGCGTCCGGTTTGAGTCGTTCGTACTTTTTTACGGCGCGCCTGCGAGCGGCCTCGTACTCGACGACCGGGTACGGATAGTCGTCACCGATAACGACACCCGACGACTCCTGGACGTGAACCGGGGTTTTCTCGGGTCGAGCGAGGTGTTCGGCGGCCAGCGGGCGGAGTTCGGGGACGTATCGCTTGATAAACGTCCCGTCAGGGTCGTTGTCCCGGACCTGCTTGATCGGATTGTAGATCCGCATCAGGTTCGTCCCGACGGTGCCGGCCTGTGACTGCCACTGGGTGTAGTTGATCGCCGGATCCGAGTCGACGAGATGGTAATGGTAGAAGTCCGCGCCGATCCACCACGGTTGCTGGAGAAGGTCGGCAAAAACACTCGCACACATCGCGCGCATCCGGAAGTTGAGCCACCCGGTTTCGGTGAGACACCGCATCGAGGCATCCACCATGGGAAACCCCGTTTCGCCACGCTTCCACGCCGTGACCAACTCGGGGTCGTGGCTCTCCGACCGAATCCCCCGCAGCACCGGATTGACCGCCTCGGTCATCCAGCCGCTCCAGTCCTCGAGTTTCTGGTGGTAATGTTTGTTCCAGAACAGCCGCGAGACGAACATCTCCTTGCCGGCACCGTCCGGGGCGTGTTCCTGAACGTACCGGTACACCTCCCGCACCGAGAGCGACCCGAACCGCAGATACGGCGAAAGCTGGCTCGTCCCGGTGCGGGCGTCGGTCGGGGCCGAAATGTTACTGGGGTAGGCTTCGACGTGGTCGACAAAGGCTCGTAGCTTTCGAACCGCCGGACCCCGACCGCCGGTCGGGACGTTCGATTTTGTCGGCATCACGTCGTATGCGTCCGCAACCGCATCGATGGTAACCTGTTGTCCGGGGGATTCGAAAGCAACCGTCTCGGGGTTCCACGTCGGTGGGTCGGCCTCAAGCCACGTCTCGACGCGGTCACTCCAGTTCTCACGGGTCCAACTCTGTCCCCTGACGAGACCGTCACCGTCGACGAACGTCGCGTCGCACCGACTCGCGGCACGGTCGTCTCGCTCCGCGCCGTACGCGGCCGTCGGGTCGGCGGTGGCGACGACATCCCAGCCGGCGTCGTGAAGTCGGCCGAGAACCGCCACCGCATCGCCGTGTGCGAGCCCGAGCGACCCCCCAACCGCCTCGTAGAGCCGCCGAAGGCTCGCAAGCGACTCGTGGAGCACCTGAATGCGGGAATCGCACGCGAGTCCGTCTGGCCCGTAGAACGCGGGGTCGAAAACGAACACCGGCATCACCGTGTCGTACTCGCGGGCGGCGTACGCGAGGGCCGGATGATCCGTTATCCGAAGGTTGCGACGGTGCCAGAGCACACACCCCGTCTCGTCTGGCGGGGCGGACACGGCATCCGCCGCCGGAACGGTCGGTATCGGCGGGGAAGGCACGGTGGACAGTATCGCCTCCACCAGAAAAACAGTTCCTGTCCGCCCCACCCCGTGTCCGTCCCGAACCGGCCGAGACCGGCCCCTCGTCAGCGAACCCGAGCCACGGCGTCTTCCTTGCCCCCGGCCTCGATTACCACGTCCGACCGCCGACGGAGCCACGCCGGCAGGTCGGCGACGTATTCGGCGTGTGCCTGTGGTCTGGTGGCCTCGTTTCGAAGACACGCCGGTTCGGAGTAGTGTGTCGCCGGCCGCACCTCGCCCCAGGTTTCGGCGGCCAGTTCGAAGCCCTCCCGGTATGTCAACTCCCGGTCGGTGAAAGAGTGGTGGTGGTAGTCGAACAGAACCGGAACGCCGGTTCCCTCGACGGCGTCGACGAGTTCGGGCACTCCCCAGAGCCCGGATGTGTCGTCGTTCTCGACTGTGAGGTGCTTGCGTGCACGCACGGAGAGGTCGTCGATGGCCGCCCGAAATCGCTCGGCTGTCGCCTCCTTGTCGCCGTAGGTCGCCCCGATGTGGACGTTGATGCCGTAGTACGGCGTTGCATCGAGACCCAGCAGTTCGAACCAATCGGCGTGGTACTCGATGGCGGTGATAGAAGACGCCCGGGTTTCCGCGTCGTCGCTGGCGAGCCGACACCAGTAGTCGGGATGAAAGGTGAGTCGCATGTCGTGGTCTTCGATCACCGCCCCGCAACGGCGTGCGGCCTCTCGGAGGGCCTCGTAGTCCGGGAGCGCTTCGAGTTCGAACTGTGAGTTCCACGGCACCAGCTTCGACGGACACCGATAAAATCGGATCCCGTTGTCCGTGTTCCACTCCAACACCGTGTGGAGGTCCCGCATGTTCTGAAGCGCAAGCTCCGAGGCGTACGAGAGTCCTCGTTCCTCGAAGGTGGCTTTCCGCATGCTTCGGTTACACCGAACCGGCGGGTCACGGTCACGGAGGGTGTGGTTCATGCCTGGATATCCCAACATCAGCGATCAGCGCTCGCAAGGGTGGACGGTATCATGAGCGTTGGAATCGGATTCGTCACGACCGGAGTTGCCGTCGCCATCCGTTCCGACATCGGACTGTCGGGGTGGTTTGGGGTTAAACATTTCTCCACGTCGAACGACAGTACGCAGATGCCCGGCCTCACGGTCACCTCGCGGCGCGCCGCGAACCCGGAGTCCGCTCACGCCAAATTCCCGACTCCGTACAACGGGGCTGTCGTCTCCACCGCCGGGAACTGCAGCGCACCTGTTCCGGCGGTCCGTAGCAACGGATGTCGGTCGTAACGGACACCGCGAACGGGGTGGCCTCCGGACCGATGGTCACTCCACGGCGGCGGTATCCAATCAGAACCGTTGGCTCGGTCGGAAAGCGCCTCCCGACCGTCGTTCGAAGGCCGGTTGGGGTGGCTTACTCGCGACGACCGAGTGTCGGTCACGGATGACGAGGGACCGAAAATTCGGCTCTGCACAAGATTTACGCCCACCCCGCGTTCTATCCCGAGTCGGAGGGGACTTGTCACACGCTCCCTTCCTTCCGTGACGACCGACGATCCGGTGTTCGAAACCCACAGCGGTGATGATACCGACCCCGTCGGTGGTTCATATGGTTCCGCTCCTGACCACCGGCCGTCTGTCGGTCGATTGCCGATCCGCGTCGACCGGTGTGGCCCCGGCGGGCAGGACGGGGCAGTCGTCAGACCGGTGGTCGCAGACACAGACGAGGCCGTAAGAAAGACCCACGCCGACGATCATCAGACATCCTCCGGGGCATGGAGACGCGTACGGCGAGGTCGACCGATTCGACCGCGGCGCGTTCCTGCCGACCCGCGGTTCGGACGCGATCTACGCCGAACTCCGCGAGGAGACCGGCGCCACGGACCTGCCACCTGGTGTCGGCACGACGATCACCGGCCAGCCGGTGTTCGAGAACGCCGCGTTCGGACTGATGTTGCCCGAGATGATCATCCTGTTCGCCGGCGCGTTCTCGCTCATTTTCCGTGTTGTCTACCTCGTGATGCGCGGACGCCTCGCCCGTGGCCGGGAGGTGGTATAACCGGCCGCCCAGCACCGACCGATACCGGGTTCGGATCCGAACGACCGGCGAGTGCATGGTAGCGGATCGCTCGGTGTGGAACGCCCAGTTGAGGCCTCCATGCCCGGGGGCGTGACCGGTCCACGGAGACAGCCCACACAGGCGGGCCACCGGCTGCTGGTCGCCCGATCATGGCCGTCCACACGAGAACCCCAGGCTCCGTGGCGCGGCCGGAAACTCCACGAGTTTATTTCACGCTATGGCTGGTCGGAAGTCTTGAGGGGCATACTCAATGCTACTCGACCACGCTGAGCGACCCGGAACCCTGTTCTTTCCGTCCGAGAGCCATCCTTGGCGGGAAACGTGAGACCGGACCAGGGTCACCTGTCGGCGGTCGAAACCGAGGTTTCCGACCGTTCGTACTTGTCCTCGAACTCCTGGATGAGTTGGCCCATCTTGGCGTACCAGTCGTTGAGCATCCGTTGCATATCGTCCGCAATCTGGGATGGATCCGTTGGCAAGTAGACGTGGTAGTACCCACCCTGATCGTAGTTGATCTGATTTTTCTCGATAAATCCCGTTTTCAGCAGCCGCTGAACGGCCCGATAAGCGGTCGAGCGCTCCCGATCGACCCTGTCGGCGATTTCGTCGACGGTTAATGGGTCGTCGGCCTCGACGAGCACCCGGAAGCACTCCTTGTCGAGTTCCTTGAGGCCGTGGAAACATTCCAGCAGCCCCTCACACCGCATATCCTGGCGGAGCTGCTCGGACATCGAATCCGGCATTATGCACGTGTATACACCCCGAGCCGATAAAAACATTTTTGTACAGGTTGCACAACTCCGTGGCGGACCCACCCGCCGAAGGACGAGAAGGTCAGACGACCGGGTTGTTCATCCATCTTGACCTCGGCTCTCGACGGTGGGTCGATGCTCGTTTCGCTCCGGACCGAGCGGCACGGCACTCGTTCGCCTCGGTGCAGCGATCGGTACGACGGCCCGCGTTACATCTCCGGCGATGATCGGTCTCGGCCGACGATCACCTGCGTGATGAACTGCCGTCGACCGTCGATGCCACGGTCCGAGCCCGGGCTTGGACCGAGGGCCGGCAGCTCCGGCGGAGCCTTGACACGGCCACCGCCAACGTCACCGACGATCACACGAGGGTCATGACGATCGGTGGCCCGGAAGCCCGGTGGCTTGCTCTCACGAGCCAACCGCCCCGTTTCTCGCATCGGTTCTCTGCGAGCCGTCGATGGACCTGTCGGACTGCCGAACCACCGTATCGGTCTCTATTACGCCGGCGTTTGCGTGGCTGACACGCCAACCCGTGACCTCGGTGACGAATCGACCGCCGTCCGAACAACGCGAGGAAACGTTCGCGGTGAACCGAACCGATATACGCGCGTCCCGTCGAGTGATATCACGGAACATGGAGGGACCCCCTTTTCCCGCAATCGTGGGGCAAGAGGAGCTGAAGTCGGCGTTGTTGCTGAACGCGGTCAACCGCGACCTCGGCGGCGTTCTGATCCGGGGCGAACGCGGCACCGGCAAGAGCTCGGCGGTCCGGGGACTCCGGCGTGTTCTGCCCGAGATTCGCGTCGTCGCGGACTGTCCGTTCAACTGTCACCCGGACGACCCAGACCGACAGTGCGAGGCGTGTCGAGAACGGACCACTCCCGAGGTGGGACGGATACCGACGCCGGTCGTCGACCTACCGTTGGGTGCGACGGAGGACCGCATCGTCGGGACGCTCGATGTCGAACGCGCCGTCACCGAGGGTGTTCAAGAACTCGACCCAGGGTTGCTTGCCCGCGCCAACCGCGGCGTATTGTACGTCGACGAGGTGAACCTGCTTGACGACCACCTCGTCGATCTGTTGCTCGACGCCGCCGCGAGCGGCGTCAACCGAGTCGAACGCGAAGGGTTGGCGGTCGAACACCCCGCGGAGTTCGTTCTCGTCGGGACGATGAACCCCGAGGAGGGCCGGCTCCGACCACAGTTTCTGGATCGGTTCGGTCTGCGGGTCGACGCGAGTGCGCCGACCGACCCTGAGGCCCGGGCGACGATAATCGAGGTGGCCGAAGCGGTCGACCGCAATCCCGAGCAGGTACGCGACCGGTACCGGGACGAGGAGCGCCGCCTGCGCGAGCGGATCGTCGCCGCCCGGGAGCGATACGACGACGTGACTCTCGGAGCGGAACATCGGCGGAAGATAGCGGAACTCTGTGTCGCGGCCGGCATCGAAGGGAACCGCGGCGACATCGCAACCGCACGGTGTGCGCGGGCGATGGCCGCGCTCGACGGCCGAACGAGGGTAACGGAGACGGACCTCCGGCGGTCTGCCGAACTCGCCCTCGCACACCGCGTCCCCGACGGCCCGTTCGGCGACGATGTCGACCTAGACGACCTCGCCGGCGATCAGTTCGGCAGACCGGAAGCGGGTAGCGACGGCGACGACGGCGACGACGACGAGGACGGCGAGCCTCGGAACGCCTCGGAGCCGTCGAGTCGCCGTCGAGGCGGAAGCGAGAGCCGTCAGGAAACCGGCACCTCATTGGCGGGACGACTCCGCGATTTTTTGTAACGGCGGCCGACGGAGACGAGACCGAGGGCGAGAACGAGGAGGACGCAAGCGACGACGAGGACTCGCCGGGGAACCCCGAGGGCCGCGATGCGGACGACGCAGACGACACAGAGAGCGCCGACGGCACCTACCTCGACCCCATCGGCACGGAGACGGCGGGAGCGGCCGAAACCGACCTGCTTGGTTCCGACCCGGAGGTGCCGTTCCTCGACGGTGACACGGCGCGTATCGGCGGCGACGACGGTGCACCGACCTCGACCGGCCGGTACGTGCGGGCGCGGCGGCGACACCCTGGGGACTGTGGCAACGATATCGCAGTCGACGCCTCGCTTCGGGCCGCGGCGCGGCGCGGCGAGACGGTGATCGGGACACAGGATCTGCGGGTGAAAGGACGGGACAGCGAGACACCGGCGCTGGTGACCTTCGTCGTCGACTCGTCGATGAGCATGCGCGCCCACGGCGACATCCGGACGGCGACGGAGCTGGCGACGGCGGTCCTCCGGCGGGCGAACCGACGGGACGACTACGTCGCCGTCGTCGCCTTCCGCGACGAACAGGCCGACGAGGTCGTCCCACCGACGGACGACCCCGCGGTCGCCACGCGTCAACTTGAGGACATTCCGGTCGGGAACCGGACGCCCCTACCCGCCGGTCTCCTGGCCGCCTACCGACTCGTTGAGCGTGAGCGTGAATCCATCCCGGCTCTGCCGGCGGTCGTCGTTGTTCTCACGGACGGCCGGCCGACGGTTGGAATCGCCGGCGACCCCGTCGATGAGACCGAACGTCTCACCCGACGGCTCGGCGCCGCGGATGTCGACCTTCTCGTTCTCGACCTGGATCGTGGCACCTCCGGCACCGACATCTGCCGAACGATGGCGGCCAAAGCCGGCGGCGAACACGTCCGGATCGCCGAGGTACCCCCGCCCGACCGCGCCCGTCTCGTCGCCGAGACGGTCGATTCGCTCCGTCGATGACCGGGGAGTACGCCGCCCGGACCGAACGAAGACCGCCCGAGCCGACCAGCGGAGTCGTTCCACCCCCGACTCGGACGCCCCGAACGCACAGCCCGTTCGAGCGACCCCCTGTGTCGGGCACCGACGTCATGAGACCGGCCCGAACGACGTAACCTGTGCCGGACGGAACCACCGACCCCCGCTCACTCCCTCGTTGAGTCCAACCATCTTGCGGAGACCGGCTCTCTCACCGGGGCTGCGACCAACCGATAACACCCCTACTATCGGGACAGGTTGGACGCTCCGACAGGACGACAGGAGGCGGTCGTCGGACCGCTCCGACCACCCGGCGCCCGTGGCGGTCCGGGGGAGTCACCGTTCTCGGTGGTCCGAACCGTCGGGGTTGGCGACTCACACGGGCTCGTAGATGCGGATCTCGTCGGGGGTCATGACCGTCGGATGATCCTAGATAATGGTCGATACCCGGCATAGCTTTTCCGAGTGGAACATGCTCATGTTGATCGGGCAGTCCTTTGTCCAATCTTCGAGCGTCGTTCCCTGCTCGTAAACGTCGATCCCAATCGCTCCGAACGCGTCCGTTATGGCCTCATAGATCGTCCCATCGGCCTCGATCCGGTATGTGGTGAGCGGTACCAGTTGTTCGGAAATGTGAGGTAGCTTCATACTGCCGTCTCGGTTTGACACCGCACTAACGGTGGTGCTGATTCCCACTCCTCGGTAACGCGTCGGAAAACCCCTACCGGCGGAACCGGTGTTCAACGTTTATTTCCACTACACGCCCCGTCCGACAGACATCGGGTACGCCTTCGATGCGTACCGCCGATGAACTGCCGGCGACGCTCCGGGCACAATGACCACACACCGTGACGGAGTGTTCCGGAACCAGTCGTTCTACACGGAGACTACCGGCGGGACGGTGGTTCGATCCCGCCTCGACACCGTTGCCGCCTTCCGAACTTCTCGACCGGCGCCTGCAGGGGCGACCACCGTGTCGCTTCGATCGTTTCGGCGGTCGGTCGGGTCGGCCGCCGTGACCCACCGACCGTCGAATTTACCATCCCGCGTCGTCTGTGTCATCATGACTCTGGATGGCGATATCCGTCCCGTGGCCGGCAGTCGTGGCGGCGACGCTGACCGTTTTCGTAGCCGGTGCTACCAACGGCCTCGCGGGCTTTGGCTTCGCCGTCGTCGGTACGATGGCGCTTGCCACGGCGGTCGATCCCGCGGCGGCCGTCGTGTTTATGATCGTCCCCATCTTCGCGGTGAACCTCTCGCTGGTGCGTGACCTTTCGCCGGAGGAGTTACGCACCTGTAGCCGGCGGTTCGCGCCGCTGATCGGCGCGGCGCTGGTCGGCACGGTTCTTGGCATGGTGGTCCTCGACAGCGCTCCATCCGGACCGCTCCGGATCGGCCTCGGACTGCTGACGCTCGGATTCGTCGCGACCGCACAACGGTTCGTCCCCTTTCGCTCCCTCGGCGACGGTCGACGCGGCGCCGTTGTCAGGAGCCGCCCCGGGATGGTCGGCGTCGGCGGTGTCTCGGGGGTCCTGTTTGGCGGCACCAACGTCGGCGTCCAACTCATCGCGTATCTCCGGAGCTTCGACCTTTCTCACGGCCTGTTCGTCGGCGTTGTGGCGCTGGTGTTTCTGGTTCTCAACGGGATCCGCGTCGTCGTTGCCGGGGCGTTCGGCCTGTATCCGAGCGTGTCGGTCGCCGTCGCGTCCGTTCTCGCGGCGGCTCCGGCCGTTGCCGGCGTCGCCGTCGGCAAACGCCTCCGGACGGCCGCCGATGAGCGCGCCCGCAGGGGCGTCGTTCTCTCACTGTTGACCGTCGTCGGCGTCCGGCTCGTCGCCGGTGGCATCGGGGTTGTGTAGGCGGCGGCACGGCCGAGACACGGATCGGTGAGTCCCTTTCGAGTGTCTCCGTGGAACGGACGCCCGACGTCTGTCTCCCCGTTTTCCCGAGGCGGCCCGGCCGTGCGAGATACGATCGGAACCCGGGTCAACCCTGCCTGTCCGGCGACCGGCGTGTACGGATGAGAGGGGTTGCCGGACCGTCGCACGGTCGGCGTAGGATTATACGTTCCCGTGGTGTCCGTACACCTATCTCATGTCAACCGACGGATTCGACCTCGGTAGTCCTGCTCTCACCGCAGAGGACCTCCTCGTCATCGACGACCCACACTTCGGCCCCGAGACGGTCGCCGTCGTGACCGGCGCGGCGTCGGGCATCGGCCAAGCGACCGCGGTCGCACTCGCGGCAAACGGCCTCACCGTCGTCGGTGCCGACATCGACGAGAACGGTCTCGACGACACCGTCTCCCTCGCCGACGAGGTGGACGTCCCCGGGTCCGTCCACCCGGTCCCGACCGACCTCACCGACGGAGACGAGGTGGCGGCGGCCGTTGATGCGGCGGCCGAACGGGGCGACCTGCGTTACGTCGCGAACATCGCTGGGATGCAACACATCTCCTCTATCGCGGGGTTCCCGACGGCGAAGTACGACCTCCTCCTCGACGTCATGCTTCGGGGCCCTTTTCTCACCGCGAAACACGCCATGCCCCACGTCCACGCGACCGACGATGGCGTGGGGGCCATCGGCAACATGTCCTCGATCCACGGCCACTACGCCACCCAGGACAAGGCCGCGTACATCACGGCCAAACACGGACTCAACGGACTGACGAAGGCCATCGCGGCCGAGGGGGAGGGCACTCTCCGTGGCTTTTCGGTCAGCGTCGGCTACGTTCTCACACCGCTGATGGTGAATCAGATCGAGGACACGGCCGAGAAGCGGGGCATCTCCGAGCAGGAGGTCGTCCAGAACGTGATGCTCGGACAGGCACGCACAACGGAGATGATGGCACCCGCCGAGGTGGCCAACCTCTTTGTCTTTGGCTTCTCCGGACACAGCAACCATCTCAACGGCGGCGATATGCTTCACGACGGCGGTTACACCACCACCTATGAGTGACGACCCCACAGAGGTGGCCATCGCCTGTCAGGGCGGGGGCAGTCACACGGCGTTCACCGCCGGCGTGTTACAGGAACTGCTCCGTGGGTGGGACGACGGGCAGGAGCTGGTCGAAATCAGCGGTACGTTGTGCGGGGCGGTCACCGCCTTGACGACGTGGTACGGCCTCGTCACCGCCGACGCGGAGCGGTCCATCGAACTGCTTGACGCGAGCCGGGACGACCTGTCGGCGTCCGACCTCCCGGATCAGTTTATGAACGAGTTCGTTGTCGGTCTGTCGCGGCTCACGAACGCCGGCATCCCGGTGTTCAAGCTCAGCCCGTGCGATGTGCCCGGCGCCGAAGTGGGCAAGACCGCGATTCGAGAGACGCTCAAACGGCATATCGACTTCGCGGAGGTTTCGGTTCTCTGCCGGCGTGACGTGCCCGAACTCGTCGTCGGAACGGTCAACGTCAACGCCGGCACCTTCGAGACGCTCCCCAACGGGGATGTGACTCCGGAGGCCGTACTCGCATCCGCCGCCGTGCCAACCCCGTTCAATGCCGTCGAAATCAACGGCCACTACCACTGGGACGGGCTGTTCTCGCAGAACCCACCCCTTGACGACCTGATGACGGTTGAGCTGTCGCGCAAACGTTGTGGGTGATCCAGATCAATCCGCAGACACGAGAGGGAGAACCGTCGTCGACCGAGGAAATCGCCGACCATCGCAACGAACTCTCGAGACACAGCTCGTTGAATCAGGAACTGCGGGCGATCAAACGGGTAAACGATTGGATCGAGCAGGGGCATCCCCCCGAAAGCGAGTTCTCGAATACGACGATCCATCGGATCGAGATGGGCGAGGCGTACCACTGTTCGACCAAGGTCGACCGTCGTCCGTCGTTTATCAGGGAGCTGATGGAACTGGGTGAACGCCGGGCGGTCGAGTTCAGGGAGCGACGGTGACCGGGAGACGGACGTCGCTTCGGTCGATGTCGTCGGAGTAATGACTCATCTTCGCCCAGTCGTCGAGGCGGTAACATGGCTTTCGTGGACGGGTTGGTGTCCTGTCACGCATGGCATATCGCGAAGGCGGGTGCTACCCGCCCCCAGTGCCCGTCAACCCCGACCGCCTCAGTTACGAATCTACCCAGATAAACAAAAATATTGAGTATAGACGAACTATATATCCATTATAATCCTGAAAAGTTTGAAGAAAAGACACACGATTCGGATTTAAGCAAACACGGCTGCTGTGCGAGACGGATCGGTTTCGGTGGTTCGAAAGATTGAGGACTATTCCACACTCTTGGGTGTGGGAACGGCTCCACGCCCGTGAGCTGTTGCCACACCGGAGCCACCACGTCACCCTTCCGCGTCCAGCACGACATAACATTCGTATGACAGCAAACTTCGAGTCGCGTTTCGATATCGAGTACGACGGGGAGATACCGCCCAGCGTCGACGAGGCAGCGCTTCACCGGATGGAAGCCGTCGCGCACGCACTGGACGAGAGCATCCGGATTCCGGGAACAAACGCCAGCATCGGTATCGACCCGATTCTCGGCCTCCTCCCGGTCGTCGGTGATCTGGCCAGCGCGGGCATCGCGCTCTACATCGTCGTCGAATCTGCCAATCTGGGCGTCTCCTATACGACCTTACTACGGATGATCGCCAACATCAGCATCGACGTGGTTGGTGGCTCAGTTCCGCACATCGGCACCGTTTTCGACCCGTTCTGGAAGGCGAACAAACGCAACATCGGGTACACCCTTGCGGAACTCGCGGAACCACTCACCGAGCGCTCCGACGACGTGGACGACACGGAGGCGGCTGTCGACATCCCGGTTCAGGCCGACTGAGCGTTCACACGACAGGTAGCACTCCGGAGACATCCCACAACGCCACCGACTCGTGAACGCTCGGTCCGTCGCAAAGACCGAAACGGTCCGTGCGTTCGGCCCAGCCACACTACCGCACCCCGCCGCCGACACCGACGGTATCGAGGCGACATCGAGTCGTCGGCACCGGTCCCGTCCGACTGCCCTACCGTCCCAGATCACGGGACAACGGTCCCGGTATCGCCGGACTCGTTGATGCCGGGAGCGTCGGAGTGGAGTGTGTCACACACGGTGGATCGCCGTGACCGGCGGACCGCGCCCGCCTGTCCGGATCTACGTTCGCCGGCCGAGTCCGAATGCGGCCGCCCCCACGACGAGCGTGGAGACGTTCCGGATGAAACGCCACGCTTGCGGCCAGGTCACCCCGACGCACGCTGGTCGGGTGCCGGCAGGTCCGTCTCAACGTCGACATCGTGCCCCGCAACGTAGCCGTTCAACTTTGCCGCGATGGGGGACTCGCGAATATCCGCGTCGGTGTACCCGGCCTCCTCGAAGGCACCGAGAACCGACGACACCGACCGAAGCTTGTACTTCTGGTGGTAGTCTTCCGCCGGATAAAACCGTGAGAGGTCTTCGACACGCGTGGCGACATCATCGACGGTGTGGTCGAGTTCCGCGAGCACCGTGTCGACCGCCCTCTGTCGGGTGGCCGTCGACGCGAACACGACGTTCTGATACTGCGTTTTCGGTGGTTGTGCGAGTGGGTCGTGTTGCCGGAAGACGTCCTCAACGAGATCGCGGTACGTGAGAACGTCCGGATCGAAGTCGACCTGAACCACCTCCGTATGATCGCCCAACGAGTGATAGGATGGGGTGGGCCGTGTCCCACCGGCGTACCCGACACGCGTGCGGACCACGCCGTCCATGGCACCGAACCGTGCATCGGGGCCCCAAAAGCATCCGAGGCCGAACGTTGCCGTGTCGGTCGCTTCTCGATCGGTCGCCTGCGCGTCGTACTCGCGTACTGTGGCCGGTTCGAGTGTCATTGGATTTATCTGTCTGTAGAGTCCGCGGACCGTCCGTCCTGGACTGAGTCGCATCTCACCACACGTTATATGCCCACACACTAATGTTGGGCGTTGCCGTGGGTTGCCGGAGCCATACGGTGATGGCTCTGATACCGATCCAGGGGTCCGGTATCGGCCACGGAAGATCCGTGACGGAGGGAGAGCCACCGGCACTCCTCGGCCGGTGCGTTCGGCAGGGCAACTTTTTTCAACCCACTTTCACCGGTTCCAGGCCGCCTTTCAACTACACCGCGTCGTCCGGACGGTTCTCTGCCCTGGCACACGTTCTATACGAGTCCGAACCGGGTGAGCTGTTACGATCACGCCGTCGCGGGCGCTCCGGAGACAGGATGATGTCCCACACGGACATGTGCTAACCACCCGTTTTCGCTGCGGGTGCGAGACGACTCACGTGCCCATCCCGGCTACCAAACACACGGTGACCGGGGGCCGGATCGCACGCCTACAGCAACAACTCTTTTACCCATCTCATCGAATGAACTGGTATGACCACGGACGAAGCCGAAATCCTCAGACAGGAACTGGAGTCGGTCTTTGGTAACGCGGACTTCCCCGTCGAGGAACCGATGGAGTTGGTGCCGGCGCTTCCGGACGGCCCAGCAACGACGTTTGAAGCCGGTGACGTGACGGTCGGGGTGATGGACTTCGGATCCAAATACGGCGACTATCAGGAGTATCCCTACGAGACGGCGGCTGATCTCGTCGATGATCTAATGACCGGCTTCCACGAAGAAGGGCTGTTCGAGTAGCGAGCCGACTGTGACTCCTGACCGCTAATCTAGCACAGTGTCTGCCTGTCGGCTCCCGACAGGTCATCGGATATGGGCCCGGTTGTGCGGTTCGGTCTCGGGTCGTATCTGCACAGCACCACCGCCGCGTTGTTACCCGAACGGGGTGGCCCGAAGGCGGCGTCTACGACAGCCGAGCCCACGTGACACAAGAACGGACAACACCCCACCCCCGTCGGCGACAACGGGACGGACCCCGTCGAGCGGGTCGGTATCGACACGAGCCCTCCGGGGCAGAACCCGGCCGCACTCAACGCTCCGGCGGTCGTTGTGGCGGTCATGTCTGGATCAGCGTGTCCCTACTAGCAGTTCTCGGGTGTGGTGGGTACGCGGCCTGAGAGACAGTTTTACCCGAACGTCGTTCCCAATCGAACACCTATCGGTAGACGTTGTTAAGGTGGTGATCGACGGACCGGTCCGGATCGACGGTTCGAACACCACGATATCCCGTGGACTGTGATGGAGCCGGTGGGTAGCGTACGCGTGTCGATCGGGACCCGGTCTGCGGTGCCGACTCTCCCGCTTCGACGGGCCGTGTGTCCGCGGCGAGTGGACCATCCCGACCGACGCTCAACGATGGTCGACACCGACTGTCGGTCGCTCCCGTGGCTTCGGGCACACGACGGTATCACAACAGTATTACATCGACCCGACCAACACGTGAACACGCCGTTGTTCTGGCGGCTACACACCCAGATGAGTGTCTCCTCCTGTCCTCTCATATGCTGAGAGACCGACTCGGCGTCGATCCTCAGGTACTGGCGCTCTCGCTGGCCCGTCTGTCCGAGTCGGTTGGCAACTCGTTTCTCATCGTCGTCCTGCCGTTGTTTATCGCCAGTGACTTCATCACCGGCAACAGCCTCGGGCTGACCGAGGTGTTCATCACGGGACTCGTGCTCTCGATTTTCGGCTTTGTCAACAGCCCCCTCCAGCCGTTCACCGGCCGACTCTCCGACCGAACCGGGCGACGCAAGGTGTTTGTCCTGTTCGGACTGGTTCTTATCGCGGTGGCGAGTTTCTCCTACTCGCTGGCGTCGGTGTACTGGCATCTGGTCGGCCTTCGCGTCTTCCAAGGCGTCGCCGGGGCGTTTATCATTCCGACGACCGTCGCGCTGGTCAACGACCTCGCAGAGAAAGGGAATCGGGGCGGCAGTATGGGGACGTACAACACGTTCCGCTTGATCGGGTTCGGTGTCGGTCCGGTCGCCGCCGGCGGTGTCATCGCTGCCGGGCCGTACTCGCTGTCGTTCTCCCCGATGGCGACAACGCTCTCGCTGACGGGATTCGACGCCGCGTTTTATCTGGCCGCCTCGACCGCGACACTGGCGTTCGTGCTGGTGTCGGTACTCATCCATGACCCGGACGTCGACCCCGGCGGATCCGGCCGGTCGGACCCGACGGGTATCGCGGTTTTCGACCGGACCGGCGGCCAACTGCTCGACCCCGTGTTCGCGCTCGGGGTCGTCTCGTTTTTTATGGCCGTCGGCATTGCGGTGTTCGCCACGCTCGGGGGAATCGTCAACGCCGAACTCGGACAGGGTCCCGAGATGTTCGGCCTCCAGTTCGCGGCGTTTATACTCGCTCAGGTGCTGCTTCAGGTGCCAATCGGGCGGGCAACCGACTTCTACGGTCGAAAGCGCTTCATCCTCGTCGGGATGGTGTTACTGGTGCCGACCACGCTCGTTCAAGGGCTCATCCCCGACGCTACGCTTCTCTCCGGGATCATCTCGGGGTCGTGGTCGATGTTTCTCGCGCGGTTTCTCCAAGGGGTCGCCGGGGCGATGGTGTTTGCCCCCGCGCTGGCGCTTGCGGGTGATATCGCCCGTGACGGCCAGTCCGGGTCAACGCTGTCGGTCCTGACGATGGCGTTCGGTCTCGGTGTCGCCGTTGGACCGCTGTTGTCCGGTGTTCTGGTCGCTTGGGGATTCGTGGTCCCCTTTGCGTTCGCGGCGAGTCTCGCGGCGGTGGGCGTTCTCGTCGTTCTGACCCAGGTCGAAGAGGTCATCACCCCCAGCCGGTCGCTCCCGCTGATCGACGCGTGACCCGAACAGGTTGGGCCGACGTCGTGTGTATCTCGCACGCGGGTTCTACAGCCCATCGTATCGCCGTCACAGCAACCAAGCGGGTCCCCGCCGAGGTTCGAAACGAGCCGGTTCGTGACCGCTCGTTCCCGGACCTACCTGATTCGGTGTCGTCGAACCGAGCTCCCCGGTATCGGGCGTGGTCTCGGAGACCGCAGAACGCACACACGGCACAACCCCGGTTTCAGCACGATGGCTGTCCTCGCCCGCGTGGGGTCACCCGTGCTATCATACGCTCGCAGTGCTATTTACCACCATGACGGAGAAACGTGTGTCCCGGCGCCGTCTGCTTGCAGCAGTCGCCCTCTCCAGCCCGGTGACGGGTTGTGCTGGCGTGCTTGAGGAACCCCAATCGGGCGATACGACACCACGCAGGACATCGACAACGACCGCAGAAGGCTCTCCCGGTTCGGCCTCGACCACCAGCGTCGCCGCCACCGAGGCGGTAACCGGTGTCTCGAACCCCTGGGGGCTCGCCGTTCTGCCCGATGAGGCTGGGTTGTTGGTGACCGAACAGGCCGGGCGGCTCCTGTTGGCGGACGTAGCAACCGGCGACCGAACCGAACTGGCGGGAGTCCCCGAGGTCCATGCTCGGGGCCAAGGGGGGCTGCTAGACGTGACGCTCCACCCCAACTTCGACTCGAATCGATTTGTCTACCTCACCTACTCCGTGTCCGGCGAGGGTGGGTCGACCACGCGGATCGGTCGGGGGCAACTCGAGCGCGACCGGAGTCGACTCGCCGACTTCGAACCGGTCTACACCGCTCGCCCGTTCGTCGCGTCGAACGGTCATTACGGGTCACGAGCGGTCTTCGATACCGAGGGGTATCTCTATATTAGTGTGGGTGACCGGCAGTTCAAGAATTTCGGCCCGGGCCACGTCGCACAACAACTGGACAACGACCTCGGTTCGGTGCTGCGACTTCAGGACGATGGCTCTCCTCCCGACTCGAACCCGTTTGTCGACGATCCGGACGCCTCGGACGCGGTGTTCACCTACGGGAACCGGAATCCCCAAGGACTCACCATACATCCCGAAACGGGCGCGGTGTGGGAGACGGAGTACGGCGAACGCGACGGCGACGAGATAAATGTTCTCGCGAAAGGGAAAAATTACGGCTGGCCGGTCGCGGACAACTCCTGTGAGTACGGTACAGAGACTCCGGTCGGCGTCTCGCATCAGGAACGCGAGGACGTGGTTGGCCCCGTCTACGGGTGGGCCTGCGGGAGCGGTGGGTTTCCGCCGAGCGGGACCACCTTCTACGACGGGGACGCGTTCCCCGACTGGCGTGGCGACCTGTTCGTCGCCGGGCTGGCAAAACAGTACCTCGCACACTTTACCGTCGACGGCCGCGAGGTGACCGAGGCGGAGCCGCTGTTGGCCGATCAGGGCCAGCGTATCCGTGATGTGACCGTGTCACCGGCCTCGGGCTACCTCTACGCGGCGGTTGATGCCGACAACGCGCCGATATACCGTATCGCACCCGACGGGTGAGTTCGACGTTGCCCGTTCTCCGGCCGGTTCCGCTCCCGTCAGGTCTCGGTCCGGAGCGTCACGGTCACCCGAGTCAGCCGTTCGGCAACAGCACTCGGTAGACGGGGTGTTACGCCCGACAGGTTCGCCGGTGGTGTCTGTCCGACCAACCGGTAAGTTAGGAGTTACGATCGGAAGCGGTTTGCTTGCTACATGCCACCGTCGTATCACACGGTCGTGCCCTGCCCCCAGTGTGGGGATTCGCTCGGGTGCTGTGACACGGAGGGTGCGTACCGGTCGACGGGTGCCGACACAGCCGGCACAAACGGCCGCCATGGGTGGAGTCGGACACCCTCGGATGCCCCCGAGACACGGGATAGCCTTCGAGAAAGGAGCAGCCGTGAGACGGTGCGATGTTCGAGTGCGATTTCTCGACACGGCGTGTCTCGGGGACGGTGACGGCCGGTTCGAGAAAGGCCACGGAGCGAGAGTCGACGCCCGAACCGGCGAGACACCGCGATTCAACCCACCGCTGAGCGATATCTGCCGTCCCCCGCCGTCGATTCTGACACCACTCGCCCGCCCCGCGTGGACGTGTTCAAACGACGAGATGATCACACCGGTTCATTTTCAAACACATCCGGCCCCCGAGCAGAGCGCCGTCGCAGACCGGTTGCAGGTGTCTGCCCTCGCAGAGAACCGGCCGACCTGTACACACCCACGCCGCTCCGGATGTCTCTACCAGCATACCGGCTGTGTCTTTTTTACTTCTCCGACGTGGGCGTGGGCGTATGACCGACGATGACGACCTCGTGGCGGAGGTCCGAGAACTCAGTTCGGAGGTCGACGCTCTCCACCACCGTGTCGACAGGCTTGAGTCGACAGTGGACAACGAGACACCCTCCGAGGACCACCGACCGAACGAGAACGACCCAACACGCACTCACCCGCCGAACCGACAGGTCAGCGACACAAAGACTGTGACGACCCCCCACGCCGGCCCCGAACAGCCAAACGGCGATGCGGCCGCCACGGCAACCGGATCCGACTCGGCCGGTGAGAACGGGACGGACGATCACAGCAGAAACTGGGAGCGAGACATCGGGATCAGGTGGCTGGGACGTGCCGGCAGCGTCGCACTCGTTCTCGGCATCGTCTTTTTTATTCGAGTGGCCATCGAAGCCGGGCTTCTCGGCCCACTCGGTCGAGTCGTCGCGGGTACCGTCGGCGGAGCCACACTGCTTGCCGGAGGGCGCCACGCCACCCGCTATCGGGGGTACCGGCGGTGGGGACGTATCACTGCTGGCACCGGTCTCGCGATCACGTTTTTCAGCGTCTACTCTGCATACGGGTTCGAGTCGTACCGCACTGCGATCGGCACACCGGTGTGGGCGGTCCTTCTGGGGCTAACGGCGCTCGTCGCAGGGACGATACTCGTCTCCGTCTCCGACGGCAATCCACTGGTGGCTGGCGAGGCGTTTCTGCTGGGCTATGTGACCGCGTATCTCGGCCTCGACTCCGGCAGTTTCGTCGTGACGCCTGCGTACGCACTCCTGCTCACCCTCGGGCTGGTCGCCATCGCCGCGACCCGCCCGTGGAGCCGGTATGTGACGATCAGCATTCCCTTGACGTACGGGCTCGTCGTTGTGTGGTTGGCCGATCTCGACCCCGGGTGGGGGGCCGTGGCCGGCGTCACCGTGGCTGTGTGTGCCGTCTACCTCGCTGGAAGTGCCGTACTCAGGTGGGAACCTCACACCGACGAACGGCACCGTCGCTCGCTACAGGCACTGACGCCTCTCAACGCCGTGTTCGCGGCGGCGCTTCTGGAGTGGACCGTCCGCGAGTGGGTCCCGGAACTGCCGGTTGATGGCGTCGCCGTTGGGGTGATCGCACTCGCGCTGGTCGGGGTCTACGCGGCTACGGCCCATCGGTCCGTCTCGCGGGACGACACGGCCGGGGTAACTGCCGTTGTTCTTTTCGGCGTGAGCGCGGTGTTCGCGGCCGGAACGTTCGCCGCCACGGTCTGGCTCCTCGCGATCGTCTGTGGCGCGGTCGCGGCCGCTCGGTACGGTGCCGGCGGCGCGACCCGGATCGGCGCACACCTCGTCGCGGTGGGGACCGGTATCAAACTTCTCGCCGTCGACACGAGGGAGCTGGCCGAACTCACACTCGCGGAACCGCTCGGAACCGCGACCGGGCGGCCGGCCGCGTTTCTCCTCGTGATCGGGGTCTTCTACGGACTCGCATGGTGGTTCCGTGACGAGACACTCGCTGTGCCAGGCTGGGACGAGCACGTCACGCTGGCACTCCCGTACGTTCTGACCGCCACCGCGCTCACCGGCATTGGGCTCGGTCTCGAACTGTCCGGATTCGGTCTCTCCGTCGCGTGGACAACGTTCGGTGCGGCGCTTTTCGGCGGTGGGCTCCGCACGGACAGGCGTCTGTTCCGGCTCCAAGGTGTGATCGTGTTCGGCGTGACAACGGTCAAGGTGTTTTTGCTCGATACGCAGGGACTCGACACGACCGCCCGGACGATCTCGTTTCTCGTTCTTGGAACCTTTCTGCTGGCAGCGTCGTACGCGTACGCCCGCTGGCAGGGTGACCGTCCGCTCGACCGCCTCGTCGAGTTCTGACCGCGTGAGGCCGTCTTTCGGTGTGGGTGGAACGGAGACTGTGCTCGATCAAACAGGCCCGGCAGCGACCGGATCGGTCCGGCGCGTCATGATAGCCCCCACAACCTCGCCGCCGACACAGCCGGACCCCACAGCCCAACGTGGACGGCAGACGGGCGTCGAATATAGCCGGGCTGACGGTTATACCGAGGCCCCTGCCAGCCTGATGTCGCCGGTCGTCGTCTCGATGGCGAGGTCGTGGGTCCCCTCACCCAACGTCCCGGAGAGGCCGTTATCGCCCCGTGACAGTCCGAGCCCACCCTCGGCGGTCACCGAACCCTCCGTGGTCGTCGCTGTCACGTCGGCGCTGAGGGACGGCCCCAGTCTCGCAGTAATCGCCCCGTTGGTGGAGTCGATTCTCGTGTCGGTGTTTATGGCTGGGACTGTGACGTCGATGTCACCGTTCGCCGTGGTGGTGTCGCCGACCGCCTCGAGACCGTTGGCCTCGACTGCCCCGTTCGTCGTCTGCAAGGACACCGTCCCGGCGACATCCCGAGCCGTGATATCGCCGTTGGCTGTCGCAACCTGATCGACGACAACACCGGCGGGACACCGGATTGTCAACGCGACGGTGGCTACACGAGGGACCGCTGTGTCGGATTCGTCCGCCTCCGTCGTGAGTTCAAGCCGTCCGTTCTCGCGGGTCGTTGCGACGGCCACGTCGTCGAGTGCCCGCTCGGTACCGGTGCGTTCGATTTTCACGGTCATCTCCTCACCGGTGGTCGCCTCGACGGTGACTGCTCCGTTGACGTTGTCGACTGCGAGTGTCGTCTCCGCCGAGACATCGAAACGGCGTACCTCCGTTTCGGTGATCTCTTTGCCACCGGCCGATGTAACACACCCCGGAATCGTGGCGAGGATGGCTCCGGTTCCGGCAAGCATCTTCCGTCTGGACAGTGTGTCTGTTCCCATACTCCGGTGTACATCGTGCCTTTGTAAACCAGCCTCCGCACCGTTTCCGAAGCGGAAACTGGTTTGACAGGCACTCGCCGAGAGGAATCGGTCGTCCGTTTCGTGCGCCTCCGACGGATTCCAACGGCCACACGGTGTCCCGTCGCACGCTTGTGGGCACGTCGGCGGACCGAAGCACAACGACGGCCGACGGTGATATTCGGGTCCGACGGCTCCCTCGCTTGTGGTGGCTCCGAGCGACGGCCCGTAACCTCGAACCGGTGGCTGGCGGCAGTGCACCCGGTGTCCGTGTGGTCGCGGCGACGCAACGAGAACGCCGTGAGTGTCGCCGCTTGGGCACTCCGACATGCGTATTCTTTATTATTGTCTCGATACCACACGATGGTGCCATCGCACATGCCCTCCGAGACACACAGAGTGAACCGGACGAACCCGGGATACGTCGCGACCGTCGCCAGCGTTCTCGCCACCGGTGCAGTGGTGTTTTTCGCCGCGCTCACTCGATCCGGCCCGACGGTCAACGACGTGATCTTCGTCGCGTTGAGTATCACCGTTCCGGCGACTCTCGCATACGAACTTGCCCGTCGGTTGTGATGAGCGCCGGCCGTCCGTGCGAGCTGTCATGATACCAAACGAGAACTCGCGTCCACGACTCGGCTGATACATGCACGTCCGCCCCCCCACGGAGTTGGAAACACGTCGTGTCGGGAGCGTCGCGGCCGTCGCCAACCTCGTTCCGCTGGTCGGCGTCCTGACCCTCGGGTGGGACGTCTACTCGCTTCTGTTGCTCTACTGGCTCGAAAGCCTGGTCACGGTGCTGCTGGCCGCGGCGAAGGCACTGTTCGCCGAGCGTGGCTCGCCGGGGGTTCCGGATATCGAGCCACTCCACGAACTCCGCGAGAAGCGCGGCGGCTGGCGTCTCACCTCCCGGATACCGGCGGTCTATCCACGGAACGTTCCGTTCGCGGCGTCGATACTCGGGTTCTGGATCGTCGCCGTCTTTCCGGTGAGTCTTCTCTACTGGCTGACGGCGGGACCGGCGATACGTCCCTCGCTGGACCTGCTCGTCGCCGGTATCGGACTGTTGATCACACAGGTCGACGAGTTCCGGTCAGACTACCTCGCCGGTCGAGCGTACACCGAGGTCTCCGCACAGGAGATCCTGCGTGAACCTGTACAGCTCGGCCTTGTGCTTCTCGTGTTGGGGTTTGTCGCCGGCATCGGCGACCGACCCGATGGGCTGTTCCTGCTTACCGGCATCGTCATCGCCAAGACCGCGGCCTCCGTCTATCGGATCGTCACCGAACATACGGACCTTCCGGTGCCGGCCGTTATCGAAGGGGCAGTCGACGGGAACCACACCGAGCCGCTTCCGGATGTCGATGCTCCCGAGGGACCCGTTCTCGGACGGGCTTCCGTCGACACGGCACCGGTTCTTCTCGGGAGCCTCCCGATGGTCGCGTTCGGGTTTGTCCACCGATCCACGCTCGCCATCCTCGCCGCACTCACACTCGCCGCGCTCACCGGTGGACCGGTCTGGGTTGGGCTGTGGGTGGCGTTCGTCCTCGTCGTTGCCGGCGCGCGTATCGGGAGTTACTATCTGCGGTACGGAACGATCGAGTATCGTCGGTACGAGCGCCGACTCGTGGCCTACGACACCGTGCTCGGGGCCGTCCAGTGGACCGCCCCGGTGAACACGACCACGTTCTCGACCCGCAACGCGATACCCGATCGACTGCTCGACACCGGGACACTAGAGGTATCCGGGGCAGCCCCCGGCGACCGTGATGTCCAACTCGGCCCGGTCGCCGACCTCGACGCCACAGTCGAGACGCTCGACCTCCCCGTATCGGACTCTACCCGTCCCGAGCGGGATGTGGCCGTTATCGTGTCCGCGGTGCTGCTTGCGCTTTCGTTTCTCGCCGTGCCGGCCGGTCTCGCGTTCAGTCCAGCGCTGAACACCGCACAGCTGGTCGGTCTCGCCATCAGCGTCGGGCCGATCTTTCTGCTACCGGTGGTGCTGATGTTGTGGGCGGCGCTCAGACGAATCTGAGAACGACCGCCTGTCGGTGTCAAACCGGGCGAGCCGGAGCGACCCTGCGGTCGGTGGCTCGATGGTCCGGTAAAAGTCGGGAGTGAGAGCCGACACCTACCACACGTGGTCGAAAAGCACTACTCGGCAGGAATCCGAACACGGGTGCGATGGGAGCCACAACGCTGGCCTGGCGTCTTTGTCGAAGCTTTGTAGCCCCGTCCGGAATACGAACCTGGCGAGACGAGGGAACCTCTACGACAATGGCCACTACCGAGCAAAGCGCCGCGGACTCGGCTGTCACGTGGGCCGTGTTCCCGGACCGCGACACCGACCGGATTCGACTCACGGTGTTACATCTCGCCGCCGGTATCCCCGGACTGCTCGGGGTTGCGCTGCTTGGGGCGCTCGTGTTCGTCATCGTGGACGGAACCGCCGGCGAAAACGTCGGATCGACGGTTCTCGTCGTCGTTCTCCTGTTTATCGGTGGACCGGCGTCGCTGGTGTACATTCTGCTTGCGGTCGGGTATGTGACCGAGCGTGAGGTGGCGAGGCTTGCACCACCGGTGGGATGGGTTCGTCTCCGCTATCTCCCAATCACCTTGCTCGGCGCCGGTATCGTGCTCTTGCTGCCGGCGATTCGGCCGGAACTGTTACTTGTGTATGTGGGCGCTCTCGTTGCCTGTAAGGTGGTTGTCGACCTCCGATACACGGTTGGCCGACTCGACCCGGAGACGGCCTCGCTCTGGCAGGTGAGCGGCGCGGCAGCCGCCGACTACACCGGTAATGCGAGGCTTGACCCGGACGACAGGCAGGTTCGGACGTTCGATATCTCGCCGCTTGAGCGCGTCCACGAGCGACAGGTGGGTAACTACACGATCTTTTTCCCCGGTACCGCTCCCGGGGATGGTGGGGTCGACCGCTCATGTTCGTTGTCCCGAACGACACCGCCGCCGAGGTTGAGACGGCCCTCGACACCGTGATCCGGACACACGACTGGACGCCCGGCGACGGACTAACCAGGGCCGTTCGGGTCGTTCTCGGGGGTCTTGGGGTCGTTTTTCTCGGGGCGACGGGCGGATTCGTCGTCGTCGGGGCCGACGTTCTCCCTATCGTTGCATACGTGGCCGCGACCCTCGGGACGTTCGGGGCGGCGATGCTCTATCTTGCGATCCGTGGATGAGAACGGGCGTGTCGGATACAACCTTGTGTGCTCGGTAGCCTCTTCCCAGGATTCTGCGGGAACTCGACCCACAGCCGAGGCTGCTACTCGAATCGCTCGGGTTCGATACCGGCCGGTCGGAGCGCGTTCGCCGTCGCGCCGAGACGCATCCACATGTTGTCGACGACCCGACGACCGATAGAAAAGAGGTTAGCCCGAGGCGACGAATTCACCGATGAATGCAGGCAAACGAATGGCTCCGTCGACACCAAGTCCTCGTGTACGCGGCCGCGGTCGCACTGTCGGTCGCCGTCGGAGCAGGCCGGCCGGCGTGGGCCACCCACATCGAAAACGGTATCAATCCCATTCTGGCCGTTCTGTTGTACGTGACCTTTCTCGAGATTCCGTTCGTACGCTTCCGCCATGCGTTCACCAACGGACGGTTCATCGGGGCCGCACTCGGGCTGAACTTTCTCGTCGTCCCGGTCGTGGTGTGGGGGCTCACCCGCGCTCTGCCGTCCGATCGGGTTATCCTCGTCGGCGTGTTGCTGGTGCTGTTGACGCCGTGTATCGACTACGTCATCACCTTTACCGATCTTGCTGATGGTGACGCCGAACAACTCACCGCGACGACGCCGGTGCTGATGCTGGCACAACTGCTCCTGCTTCCGGTGTATCTCTGGCTGTTCGTCGGCCCGGAGTTCGCGGCGGTCGTTGAAGCCGGTCCGTTCGTTGAGGCGTTTGTGCTGCTCATCGCCCTGCCGCTGGGACTGGCGTGGCTTACAGAGGCCGGAGCGGAGCAATCGCCCCGAATCGAGTCGGTACAGGAGGCGCTGGGGTGGTTCCCCGTGCCGATGATGGGGATGACACTGTTCGTGGTGATCGCCTCGCAGTTCCCTCGCGTACAGGGCGCGTTCGACCGGATTGCAGTGGTCGTGCCCGTCTACGTCGCGTTTCTGCTCATCATGCCGTTGCTCGGGCGACTGTCGGGCGGTCTGCTCGGGATGGCGGTCGGTGAGCGGCGGGCACTGGTGTTCACCTCCGTGACGCGGAACTCGCTGGTCGTTCTGCCGTTGGCGTTGGCGCTGCCGGCCGGCTACGAATTGGTACCGGCAATCGTCGTCACACAGACACTGGTCGAGTTGAGCGGGATGGTCGTCCTCACGCGGGTTGTTCCGACGGTACTGCTTCCGGCCTCGTCGGCGGACGACGATCAGCCGACTGCCCCGGGTGGTGAGTAATTCCCGGCCGTAACCGAGACACGCCCTGCATGCGACACTGTCGTTTGAATCACGTGGCGTTTATGCGTAACCGCGTGACCGATGTAGAGAACGTCTGCGGCGGCCGGTCGTCGTTTTTAATCCCATTAGCGATGAAAAATCGAGTAAACGTGCGAGCTAACTGTCCCGACACACGACGTTCGAACTCCCGGATTCCCCGAGGATAGAAAACATCCACACCCCTATTCGTACGCCGTTAGCGGTGGGTGTTGAGCAGTGCGACGGTGGCTCCGAGAATCATACCGGAGAGATGTGCGACACCGGAGGCTTGTCGTGAGAACTCTCGGTCGGCCCACACGACCCGATCCGAGTCGGGTTGTCCGGCGCTCGATGGGGTAGTTCGACCCGTTCCGATAGACGGTGTGTCAGGTGACCGACATTGGTGCTCAGGCGTCCGATCAGCCACCAGTTCAGCCCCGCTGTCATCGATGCGCCGGCGAGTGTGTCCCGCGCTGTCGACGGAACCGACCACGGCGCGTCGGAACCGGTCACGCGACTCCGGCGTCGTTATCGACGGTGGTCGTGTTCCCTTGGTCGTCGGTAACCGTTCTGATCGTGTTCTCACGGGTCGCGTTGTCGATGAGTTTGAGCCTCCCGGTGTCCGCACCGACGAAGTATATCTCCAGCGGATCGTCGCCGTCGAAGTTGCCCGCCGCGATGGGTGCCTTCGCCGCCGTGCCGCTGCTGGTCAGCGCCGTGGTGTCACCGTTTTCGTCGGTGAGCTTGATGTTGTTACCCCCATCGACGTAGGGCACACGGACCGTTCCGTCACCGTTGAAATCGGCCGGTTCGCCGAGACCGATGCCGTTGTTGGTACCGTACCCCACACCGGTGCCGACGACCGTCCCGTCGTCGTCGATGTAGATGACCGAGTTGCTCGTCCCGTCCGGACCGTTGCCGCCGTAGATCAGTTCGACGGCCCCATCGCCGTCGATGTCGCCGATTCCGGCGACTCCCTGTGCTTCTATACTCGA
Source organism: Haloplanus sp. (assembly GCF_028275055.1). Classification (GTDB taxonomy): domain Archaea; phylum Halobacteriota; class Halobacteria; order Halobacteriales; family Haloferacaceae; genus Haloplanus. The sequence goes on along the minus strand of NZ_JAQCNJ010000077.1, from coordinate 13,720 downwards.
TTCCGCATCGATCGGTGTGGTCGTTCCGTCGCTGGTCACCCGGACGATGTGTGACGTGCCGTTGACATAGAAGATAGACGGATCGCTACCCTGCCAACGGCCCGCCGAGAGCCGGGTGAACCCGGTTCGTGCGTCGGTTGCGAGAACGACCCGATTCCCCGTCTCGGTCGCGACAGTCACGTTCCCACCGCTGGTGACCGACGGGAGTTCATTGACCTTCTGGGTGAGGAAGTTCGATATCGGAGGGCCGACCGCTGTCGCCGTTCCCGGGTAGTTCGTGTACCGATCGTCGCGTCCGTACGACCGGAGGGAGTCGGTGTCGTCGGTAAACGCGACGTTCGCCGTCTGTCTGAAGACATCGACCGGCACCCTCGATGCGACGCCGTACTCGGTGACGACCTTCACGTAGGTGGGAGGCGGGGCGTCGACACGGAATTCGAGCGTCTCCCCCTGTGCCCACACGCCGGTGTTGCGTTCCCCGACGACGGTGCTGTCCCTACTCTCCGCCGTGATATACCGCCCGTCGACGAGGATGTCGGTCGCGGAGACGGACAGTTCCGTCGCCCCCGTGTTTTTCACACTGAGCCGAAGCGTGCCGGCGGCATAGTCCGCACCGACGACCGTGATGTCGGTCTTCCGAAGTTCATCGGAGTGTGTCCGCTCGTCTTCCAGCGAATCGCTCGTTCGTTCGGCCGCGTTCCAGACCGATCCGTACATGATCCCTACGGACATGAAGAGTGCAAAAGCCAGAATCCCGTACGAAGCGCTGACCTCGAGTCCCATGCCATCGTACATGACAACCCCCGAATATTAAGAACTGTCGGTCGTTGCCCACCTCACCGACGCCTCGGATCCGTTATACACCCAGACCAGACGGGGTTCCCGTGTCGCTCCGGGCGGGTCAGTTCGGGTCCGTCCGAGACGGGCCCGATGACCGTTTACTCTGGAGGTATGTACCCGACCACACGTCTCTCGCGTACGCCGCCAACCCCGCTACACCCTCTATCACCCGGTGTACCGGTAGTTGCCGAATCCGAGTACGGGGAAGCAAATCGGACCGAGAAAGGCCAGTCCGAGGCCGAAGCCGATTCCTTTGCCGAAGGCGCGGGCGACACCCGCGTGAATCCGGTACAGCGCGTAGATATTCACCAGCGGGACGAGTAGAACCGGCAGCCACCACCACGCGTTGTCGCCGATCTGAAGCATGACATAAAGGTTGTAGACCGGGATGATGGCCGCCCATCCCGCGCGATCCGCCTTTTTGAACACTGCCCACATCCCGGCCAACTGAGCGATCCCGATAACGAGTTGAACCACGACGACACCGAGGCTTCCGTCGCCGGTCTGGAGGGCGGTTACGGCACCGTTCGCTAAAACCATACGGCGGGGTTCCGCGGCGACGAACAAAAACCGTCCGGCTCGCCGGGGCGATGCGATCCGTGTCCCGAGGAGCCGGCACATCAGCCGTCGCCATCGTCGGGGGCCTCGGTCAGGAGGTCCACGCCGGTGCCATCCCCGGGCGATGGGTCGAGAAGCTGTTTGGCCGCGATCACGATCGGGCTGATGACGGAGGTTGCGCCGGCGTCTTCCAGCTTTCGCACGTTCTCGCGGTTGGTCGCGACGGCGCGGATCTCCACGTCGGGGTTGAGCTGCCGGACGGTCAGGATGGTCAGTGCGTCGGCGGCGTCGTCACCGGTCGCGACGATGGCCAGTCGGGCGCGTTCGACGCCGGCCTCGTGGAGCGACGACTCGTCGTCGGGGTCGGCGGCGAGGGCGCCGATGTCCCGGTCGGTAAGGCTCTGTATCACCTCGCGGTCGGGTGTAACGACCACCACGTCGGAGTCGGGGTCGGGGTTCTCGTCGAGGATGGCAGCGACGATGTCGCTGTAACCGAGCACGAGTACGTGGTCGTCGAGCCGTTTGAGGTCGGTGTCTGACATACGTCCGAGTGCCCTCGCGAACCGCGCTTGAATGACCGGCCCTAAGAGTGTTCCGAGGGCGACCGCGAAACTGGCCGTCCCGATAACGACCACCGACATACCGAACAGCCGTGCGACCTGCGAGGTGGGCGTCACGTCGCCGTAGCCGACCGTGCTCGCGGTAACGAGCGTGTAGTAGAATGCGTCGACGAGCGTCGAGACGCCGGCGAAGTCCTCGCGGAGCGCGTACGTACCGACGGTGCCGTAGATCTGTGTCCCGGCGATTGCCACGCCCGCGGCGAGCTGTGCCGGCGTCAATTCGGCTGTCCGGTCAAATCGCCGCCGGGTGTACAACACCTTCGGCAGCGTTACGACCGAGAGAGCGACAAGCGGGAGCGAAAGCGGACTCGATTGCAACACGCCTTGGATGGTCGTGACGGGCAACAGCACCACCGTCGAATACCACGCTACCCGAAGCCGACGCCGGAGACCGTACGCGCTCGCGATCATGAGAAAGCCGGTCAGCGCTCCGGTGAACCCCGCGGTCCGCTGGATCGACCGCGGGATAACCTCGGCAAGCGGACCGACAACCGACTGCGCGCCGATGTTCGCGATACCGGTCGCAACGGAGAGCAAGGCGACGACGGCGGTGAGCGCGACGGTCAGCCGAAGCCCGAACGCATGCCAGCCGACCCAGCGATCCAACAGGTGGGACGGGAGCGACGGAGTCATTCGTTCGCGGACCCGGCAACTGTGACCACGTCGGCTCGGTGCCCCGTCCCACCCCCAGCGACTCGTCCGTCGTCTCTCATCGGTTCGAGAGCCGTCATGACCACACCTGCACCCCACACCGAGAGGTCGGGAACACCCGACGGAGTGACCGCATCACGCACCGATACACGTGGTGTCTGCACGCGCCGGGGTGTGTCCCGCCGATTCAGACGAGGCGCTCGGACGCGGGCGCTTCTGCTGACGCCCGCCCCGCGTCGGCGCGGCGGATGCGGATGCGGACGCGGCCCGTCGGTGTCTCGACCGCAGACACACGCTCCGCCGCCGTATGCGGTCCGATGACCTCCATCCCGCCGGATATGTCGTCCGCCGAGCGGTCCCGGTCGGTGGTGTCTCACATCGTCCGGTGTTCGGCGGACGTGATTGTAAACACCACCGCCGTGGTGTGGCGGAGCCGCAATCACCACCGGTCCGCGCGGTCTTTGTAGCGTTTGAACCGCGCCCGCCCGGCCCGCCTCGTCGACACTCGTCGCGGTCCGGTCGTTCTCCCGTTGGAGAAAGGGTGTGGCCGTATCGACGGACGTCCCGTCGTCGTTCACGTGGAGGACATGGAAGATGTCGTCGGAGGCTGTCATTGATCTACGCCCGTCGCATCCACATGGCTGGTGGCTCCCTGATCGGTAGCCATGGTGACAACGAGCCAACCGCACACCGTTGGGCGAGTTGCGGCGACCCTCTGGAGGATGGGTGGATTATACGCCGAGCCACTCGTCGTTTCGGATTTCGTACCCCCTCGCTCGGCAGAACTTCGCCGCCTGCCGGCGAACGTCCCGGGAGCCCGGGAGCGTCTCCTTCTCGTGGATCCAGCCGACGATCCAGTCGCCGATCACCTCGATCCCCTCGTCCTCGTCGACGGCGTCGATCGATCGCAGTTCGCGAAACGTTCTCTCGTAGCCCGTGTGCTGTGATCGGCCGAGCGTCTCGTTGGTGAGAGTCGCGGCGGCCTCGACGACCCGCTTCATCGCCGCCGCGACCGTCGGCCGCTGAACCCGCACGCTCACGGCCGTGGGAGCGTCGAACGTCTCGTCGGCCGTCTCGGAGATGAGATCCGCAACGGTGTAGCTTCCGTCGGCCGACTCGATCGGGTAGTCACCGACCGAAGCGACGACATCGGCCCCCGTCACCGGGAACGTCAGCGCGCCGAGTTCGGCCTCGAACTCGTCGAGTGTCGCCGTTTCGACCGGCGGCTTTGTCTCGTCCATCCGTTCCAGTTCCTCGACGAGGGCGCGTGCCTGCCGTCGACCCTCGGCGTCGTGGGCCTGCTTGTCTCGCCCGCTCTTGTCATCTGACATTCACGAACGCACGGCGGCGACGCTGATAACCCTGTTGTCGGGGACAAAAAACCGGCGGGTGGCCGTCGCCTCGACCGTGTCCGAGACCGGTTTAGGCGGGCGAACCCCGATCAATACATATATACGTGACTCCGATGAAGTCAAGAACGTAATCTTGTCCCGATAGGGTAGTGGACTATCCTCTTGGCTTCCGGAGCCAGGGACCGGCGTTCAAATCGCCGTCGGGACGCTCACCTCGGTCACGATCCGACGAGCGAAGCGACCGGCCGGGGGATGTAGTGAGTTTTATCGGGATGTAGAGGCGACCACAGCCAAGAAATGCTTCGATCCATCGAACGTGCGCTGATCGACGGGCTGGCCGGGGCGGTCACAGAGGCGGGACACGACCGCACCGTCGACCCCTCGGCGCTCGAACTCGAGGACTTCGACGACGACGAGAAAGGCGAGTTTTCCTCCGCGATTTCGTTTGCTATCGCCGCCGACGAGGGGTCGAACCCGATGTCGGTCGCGTCGTCCATCGCCGACGCGCACGAGGCGGCCGGTCTCCCCGAGGGAATCGGTGCCGTCACCGTCGAGAACGGTCATATCAACTACCACCTCGACGTCGAGACGATGGCCCGACGGACGTTGTCGGCCATCGGCGACGAGGCGGCGTCCTACGGTGCCCGCGAGCACGCGGCCCCCGAAACCATCATTGCGGACGTCTCCTCGCCGAACATCGCCAAGCCACTCCACGTTGGCCATCTCCGGAACACGATCCTCAGCGACGCTCTCATGAACGTTCTCGAGGCGTTGGGCCACGACGTGGCTCGGGACAACCACCTCGGCGACTGGGGGGTGCAGTTCGGCAATCTCCTCCACGAGTACGTCGAGTTCGGTGACGAGGACGCCTTCGAGGAGGACCCTATCGCTCACCTCCTCGACCTCTACCAGCAGTTCGAACAACGCGATTCGATGCTTGAGGATGTCGAGGCGTTCGAAGCGCTCACCGGGTCGTTCGAGGAGGCGGTTGCGGCGGAGCGCGACCACCACACCGCCGCCGGCAAGGAGTGGTTCGCCCGCTTAGAGGACGGCGACGAGGCGGCGGTCGAGCGCTGGGAACGGTTCCGCGAGGCCAGCATCGAACGCTTCGAGGCCGTTTACGAGGAACTCGGTGTGGACTTCGACCTCTGGATCGGCGAGAGCTTCTACGCCCGAGAAGGGTGGAACGACCGGATCGTCGATCGGGCCCTCGAAGAAGGCGTGGCGATGCGTGCGGCGGACGGATCGGCCTTCATCCCGATCTACCCCGACGAGTACGAGGACGCGGGTGACCCGGAACGGGTCGATGTCGACCCCTCGCTGGCCCGTGCCCGCGAGGCCCTCGATGCGGCCGGGAACGTCGAGGATGCCGACTTCGACCCCTTCTACATCGTCAAGTCGGACGGGTCGACCGTCTACGGGACGCGGGATCTGGCGACCATCGCCTACCGGATCGAGGAGTTCGACGCCGACCGGTCGGTGTACGTCGTCGCCAGCGAACAGGACCACTACTTCTCGCAACTGTTCGTCGCCGCCCGAAAAATGGGGTTCACCGACCTGCGGTTACAACACGTCAACTACGGGATGATCAGCCTCCCCGAGGGGAGCATGTCGACCCGTGGCGGCCAGATCGTCACCGTCCGCGAGGTACTCGACGCCGCCCGGGATCGTGCCCGCGACATCGTCGAGGAGAAGGGCCGCGGTGTCGACGACGACGAGGTCGCTGTGATCGCCCGGAAGATCGCGCTCGCGACGGTCAAATACGGAATGGTCGCCTCGAACCGGGGCAAGGATATCACCTTCGACATCGACGAGGCGGTGTCGCTTGACGGCGACACGGGGCCGTACGTCCAGTACGCCACGACCCGGGCGTACAGCATTCTCGACGACGCCGAGTCGGTGCCGGAAGCGGACGCCATCGACCCCGGAGCGTTCAACGACACCGATCACCGACTGATCTACCATCTCGGTCGCTATCCGCTGGTCCTCAACCTGTGCGAGGAGCGATACGACGCCGCACCGCTCGCGCGCTACCTGCTGGATCTGGCACACGTGTTCAACTCCTTCTATCACAAGAACCGCGTGCTTGACGCGGAGTCGGCGGCCGGTGAGCGCCTCGCATTGACCGCGGCCACCGCACAGGTGTTCGAGAACGGACTCGGGCTTCTCGGGGTCGACACCCTCGCGGAGATGTAGGTCCGGGTGCTTATGACCCCGTGGACCGGCCGGACGCCCGTGATCCGACGCGACTGGGCGCGGCTTCTGCCCGTCCTGATTCTGTTCGTGACCGCTGGGTGTGTCGGGACGACCCCGGACGCCTCCACACCGACGACACCCGAGGATGCGGTGACCGTTCGTGTGACCCACGTGGTCGACGGCGACACGGTCGACGTCCGTTTTCCGAACGGTGGTGAGGACACGGTCCGACTGCTCGGCGTCGACACTCCGGAGGTCCGAGCCGAGAACGATCCGACGGAGTTCGAGGGTGTCCCCGACACCACGGCGGGTCGTGATTGTCTCCGGCGGCACGGCGAGGAGGCAAGCGCCTACGCGGAGAACATGCTCGCCGGCCGTGCGGTGACGCTCCGTTTTGACACCGCCGCAGGGCGACGAGGCGGTTACGGCCGCCTTCTCGCGTACGTCGTCGTCGACGGTCGCTCGTTCAACACGGCGTTGCTTGAACGCGGCCACGCCCGCCTCTACGACGCCACCTTCCGCGAACGCGACCGGTACGCGTCGCTCGAAACAACGGCACGAGAAAACCGACGTGGCGTCTGGTCGTGTGCGGCGTAACGCCGTGAACGGCACCGAAATGAGTGTTGAAACGGTCCCACGAGCCTACCTCGCGGCGGCGTCAAGGACGCCATGCGCCCGAATAATTACCCCGACGTATCCAAAAAAACTTTAGTATTACCGGAGAATATGTGCTGACACGCATGACGCCACTGAACGTCCGCGGGGTCGAGACGGCGGACGGGCGGACGGCGTGGACCGACGCGATGGAGGGGCGATGACGGCGACAAAGGCCGATCTCGCGGGACAGTTGGCGGTCGTCGCCGGCTTCGAGAACCCGCAGGCCGCCCTCGAACAGTATCCGACGCCGCCGGAACTCGCGGCTCACGTGGTCCACATCGCGGACCTGAACGACGACATCGAGGGCCGGACGGTCGTCGATCTGGGCGCGGGGACGGGGATGTTCACGCTCGGCGCGGCGCTCCGTGGCCCCAGTCGAGCGATCGGCGTCGAAATCGACCGTGACGCGCTCCTGATCGCCCGGGAGAACCGACGGCGGGTCGGCACCCGCACGGAGATCCATTGGGTCCACGCCGACGCCACGGACGCGCCCGTCCGGCCATCCGGTCCCACGACGGTCGTCATGAACCCTCCGTTCGGCGCACAGAACGGAAACGAACACGCCGACCGCGCGTTTCTGTCGACCGCCGTCGACATCGCCGACATCTCCTACTCGGTACACAACGCCGGGAGCCGGGCGTTCGTTGAGTCGTTCGCGGCCGACAACGCTGGCGAGGTGACACACGCCTTCGCCGCGGAGTTCGATCTCGACAACCAGTTCGACCACCACGCCACCGACCGGACCGAAATCGACACCGAGGTGTTTCGGATCGAGTGGCCGTCGTAACAGATGCTTATGAGCTTTCGTCCCTTGTGGCTCACTCGTAGGTTTCCCGTCGAGCGACGCGAACCTGCGTCGACCCGTCGATGGCGTAGATCCGGCCGTCGGCGTTGGTGAACTCCAAGCCACCGGCCGACACCGTCTCGTTGACCGCGGGGACGGGTGTCGTCTCCGATCGGTTACCGACCGAGACGTTGAGTCGGAACCGGTCCGAGCCGCTGACGACGGAGACGTTCCGGCCGGCGATCACGGGGCCGGCCCGGGCCGGCGGAGCGGTGTAGGCCGTCACGTTTTCACCCCGGTGGGAGAGTCGCACCCGGTAGGTCGTGCCACCGCCGACGGCGCTCCACCCCTGTCGCTGGACGCGAACCGACTCCCGCCAGCCGACACCGCCGACCCTGACGCGGGTCGTTCCCGTGAATGCGAGTCGGCCGGCCGGTACGGCGGTCATCCAGATACCACGCTCGCGGTTCCTGACGATCACCCCCGAGGTGTTGACCCGTGTCGTCTCTCCGAACGCCTCGATATCGACGACCGACACCATCCCATTGGGGACGTTCTCGGCGTACGCTACCTCGTATCCGCGCACCGTCACCGGGTCGGCGTCGCCGGGCAGGTCGCCCCCGGCCGAAGTCGTCAGATTCACCGGCACCGCGGGGCCGGCGATGGCGGCCGTACACAACACCAGCACGGTCGCCCCGACCTGCCACCGGGGAAGCGACCTGAAGGCGTCGGTGTCCGCGGGTGTCGACAACAACGGGCGTGCCGACGCCGCGACGGTGGCGGCCACCAGCGTCGCCAACAACACGACGAGTGCGAGGCCGGCCGCCCGGTAGAGGACGTACGTCTCGCCACCGCGGAACCAGTACACCGCCCACAACGACTGTGCAACGCCGAACAGGGCGACACCGGTTGCGACCCGGGCGGCCGACGGTCGGTCATCGCCGCGGGCACGAGCCAGCCACACGCCGAGGAGAACGCCCGCGAGAAGGCCGATTGCGTGGCCTTGGATCGCGATGTCGGCCCACCACGGCGACGAGTACGACGGGCCGGCGCTTGCGGTCAGCGTCGGCTGCTGAAACGCCCGGTACAGCGTCCGGACCCCGTTGCTCGCCGCGAGTGCGACGACGGTCGTGATCGGGTAGTGAACGAGCGCGAAGCCCGCGAACGCGAACACGACTCCGGAGAATCCGATCACCGGGCCGACGGCGAACACCGACGTGAACAGGCCAACACCGACAACCGCCGCCGGAACGACGACTAACGCCCGCACGTAAGGGTTGGTCAGCGGCGAGGTGAACGTCTGGGTGCCTCGCTCGCGGGGGAAATGTCCCCACGCATACTCGGCTATCGGGGCGAGTGCGACCGTCCCGACCAGGTTGCCGATCAGGTGTGCAGGCCCGAAGTGTGAGAACGCCGCCGCCGCGACACCCAATGGGTACAAATACGACCACGCTCGGAACGGGATGGTGACCGGCGAGTACCAACCGGACCAGCCACCCTGGATGAAAAGATACACCCCGAGAACGAACCCTAACACCACCAGCGTTCCCCAAGGCACGCCGGCGAGAAACCGAGACCGGAGCCGAGCGCCCCACCGACCTCGTGGGCGGTCGAGGGAAACGACGACGAGGACCGAAACAAGGAGTGCGAGGCCCAGCGCCAGCCGGAACAGGGTCGCCGCATCCGGGAGACCGAGCATGTCTCCTGTTGTCGACCGGGCGGTAATGAATCCGGTGGGGGCGTGTCGTCGAGACGCGCGGGCCGTCCCGGCCGGTTACAGTTTGCTCTCGGCGTCTTCGGCGAGTTCGGCCATGCGCTTGCCGACCCGGCCGGCGCCGGAGAACTCGTCTTCGCTCATCGCCGTCGCTAAGGCGTTGCCGAGAACGAACACCGCGTGTTTGTGTTCGCTTTTCGACTTGTGGACGTGTGAAGGGTCGACACTCAGCGATTCGTACGGGTCGAAAATACTGTCGTCGACCGACTCCTGGCTACGGAAATAGTTCATGATCGTCACCATCTGTTCATGCAGCTCGAGGAGTTCTTCCTTGTGCATACCCCCGTGTACGACCGTATACGGGTTAAGGATTATTGCGGCGGGCTCCCACGCTCAGAAGACGTACTCGTCCTCGTGACCCATCATGCCCTCCTCCTCAAAGCTTGGCTCTTCCTCTTCGATCGGGCCACTCGTCTTGTAGGCACGAAGACCGGTCGAGAGCAGTTCTTGAATGGCCTCCTCCCGACTGACGAACTCCCCTTGTTCGACCAACTGAGCGATCTGCATCTCCAGATGTTCGGGGACGGTTATTTGCACGTTCGGCATTTGGACGCTTGACGCTTTGCGAGGGGCGTATTTAAATTCTATGGGGTGATTCGTACTTCGACAATCCCGCGCCTTGACGGACAAGTAATTTCACGTGGATAGTAAACTCGAGTTAACGAATCGAGTATCGGACCGGTACGCATAGGTGAGTCGCCGCCTGAAACAGGATATGGATCGGGACGCCACCGACATATACCGCGAGTTTGGCGACGAGCGTCTCCCGCCGGGACAACACCGCACCGACTCCTTTCCCGTTCTCTCGAAAGGATCGACCCCACGGGTCACACGGGAGGAGTGGACGCTCTCGGTGAGCGGCGCGGTAGCGGAGGCGGTGACACTCGACTGGGACGCGTTCACATCACTGGGCGTGGAGACACAACGCCAGGACTTTCACTGTGTCACCGGTTGGAGCCGGTTCGATTGTGAGTTCACCGGCCTGCCGTTTACCACGCTTGCCGAACGCGTCGGCGTCGGGTCGGAGGCGGTCCACGTCCTCTTTCACGCCGCGGACGACTACACGACTGACCTCCCGTTGGACGCCTGCCTGCGCCCGGAGACGCTCCTTGCGTTCGAGTTCGACGGCAACCCCTTGCCGCGGGACCACGGCGGTCCCGTCCGCGTCGTCACGCCCCACCGGTACGCCTACAAGGGCGCAAAGTGGGTAACCGGCATCGAGTTCCTCACCGAACCGCAACGCGGATTCTGGGAGAAACGGGGGTATTCGGTCACCGCCGACCCCTGGGCCGAGGAGCGTTACAGCGATAGTTAGGTAAAAGCGTACGGCGCACGCAAGAGTTTATAATGGGTATCCCCCGAAACGACGAGACGGAGACCGGTCTCGTCAGTCGGTCGGTCCGGGGATCGGTGCCGTCGCTCCGTGCTGCCCTCGATGCGATGCCGGCACCCCGGACGTTCTGGACCGGTCCCGACGAGGCGACTGTCGTCGCGGGCGGTGTCGCCGCGGCCGTTACAGCCGACGGTCGCGACCGGTTCACGTCGGTCCGCGACGACATCGACCGGCTACTGCGCTCCGGCGACGTCCACGCCGGAACAGAGGCCGCCTGTCCCCGCCTGTTCGGCGGGTTCGCCTTCCACGACGAGGCCAGCGACAACAACGGCACGTGGGCCGACTTTCCCGGGGCGCGGTTCGTTCTGCCGCGTGTCCAGGTCACCGACACCGACCGCGGAACGTGGGTGACGGTCAACGCCGTCGGCGCGGATGCGACGCCAGAGGCCGTCGAGCGTCGTCTCGAGGAGGCACGCGAGCGACTCGCCGCCGTCGAGGAGGCCGGCCCCCGCCGCGGGTCACACATCGTCTCGCGAACGCGGACGACGCCACGCGAGACGTGGCGGGAGTCGGTCGCGGCGGCCGTCGATCGGATCGAGGACGGCGACCTTCGGAAGGTCGTTCTCGCACAGGCACTCGCCGTGACGCTCGATGACCCTCTGTCCGTGCCGGACGTGCTTGCCGACCTCGGCGAGACGTACCCCGACTGTTATCGATTCCTTGTCGAACCGACCGCCGGCCTGGACCGACCGAGCCTTTTGGGCGCGACGCCCGAACGGCTGGTCAGCCGTCACGGGCGGACGGTCACGACCGGTGCGCTCGCCGGTACGACCGGCCGGGGGGATACGCCGACCGAGGACGACTGGCTGGCCGCCGAACTCCTTGACGACGAAAAAAACGCCCACGAACACGACCTCGTCGCCGAAACCATCCGCGAACAGCTCTCGCCGTTTGCGTCGTCGGTCACCGCAGGCGGACGACGGGTCCGACGACTAGAGACCGTCCAGCATCTGTTTACCCCCATCACCGCGACGCTCGATCACGACACACACGTTCTCGAGTTGGTGGAGGCGCTTCACCCCACACCGGCGGTCGGAGGACTCCCCCCGGAGCGTGCGCTCGCAACCATTCGTGAGACGGAGCCGTTCGACCGCGGGTGGTACGCCGCGCCCGTCGGCTGGGTCGACGCCGCCGGCAACGGCTCTTTCGCAGTCGCCATTCGCTCCGCGCTCGCCCGCGAGACGACAGCCACGCTCTTTGCCGGCGTCGGCATCGTCGCCGACTCCGACCCCGACCGCGAGTGGGACGAGGTGCAACTTAAATATCGGCCGATCCTCGACGAACTGGAATGAGCGCACCCAACCGCAACGTGCTCTGGGCGCGGGCACTCGTGGACGAACTCGCCCGGGGCGGCGTCGATGCCGTCGTCGTCTCGCCCGGAAGCCGGTCGACGCCGCTCGTCACCGCCGTCGCCGAGTCCGAGGAGCTGACCGCCTACTCCGTTCTCGACGAGCGCTCGGCCGCCTACTTCGCGCTTGGCCGCGCCCGCCGAACCGGCGACGTGACGCCCCTGATCTGTACCTCCGGTACCGCAGCCGCGAACTATCATCCCGCGGTCGTCGAAGCGGACGAGGGTCGTGTGCCGCTCCTTCTCCTCACCGCCGACCGCCCCCCGGAGCTCCGCGAAAGCGGCGCGAACCAGACGGTCGATCAGGAGAAGTTGTACGGCGACGCCGTCCGAGGGTATCGCGACCTGCCCGAACCGGAGGCCGACGCCCGCAAACTCCGGTCGCTCCGGACGACCGTCGGCCGGGTGCTCGCCGAGGCGACGGGCACTCCCTCGGGGCCGGTCCACCTGAACTGTCCGTTTCGAAAGCCGCTGGAACCGACACCCGTCGAGGACGACGTGCCAACCGACCGCAACTCCCTCGCCGTCGCCGGTCGCGACGACGACCGGCCGTTCGTGTCGACAACCGCCGGCGTCCCGCGACTGGATCGTTCCGACAGGCGCGCGTTCTCGGAGGCGTTGTCGGTCGGTCGGGGGCTGATCGTCGCCGGACCGCCGGACCCGCCGGGTGCCGATCCGCAGGCGGTGACGGCGCTCGCCCACGCGACCGGCTTCCCGATCCTCGCGGACCCGCTTTCGGGCCTGCGCTTTGGCGGCCACACCCGTGTGACGACGACCGTCGGCGGCTACGACGGCTACCTCGACCCGCGGGTGACGGCCGACTGGCCGGATCCGGAGGTCGTCGTGCGTATCGGCGCGTCGCCCACCTCGAAGCGTCTCCGAAAGTATCTCGCCCGAACCGGGGCTCGCCAGTTCGTCGTCGATCCGGCGGGCGGGTGGCGCGAGGCGGAGTTCCGGGCGACCGACCTCGTGGTCGCCGACCCATCGCGCCTGCTCGCCACCCTCGCGGAGACGGTTGGCGGCCCGGATGCCCCCGAGTGGCGCGAGCGGTGGACGGCCGCCGAACGCACCCACCGCGAGGTGGTAGCCGGCGCGAACGACGACGGCGCGGGCGGCTACTTCGAGGGAGCCATCCTCGCCGACGTGACCGACCTCGCCCCTCAGCCTGCCACACTCGTCGTCTCGAACTCGACGCCCGTTCGCGACGCCGACCGATACGCCGCCCCGGATTTGGCCGCCTACACCGTTCTCGGAAACCGCGGCGCGTCGGGCATCGACGGCATCGTCTCCACCGCGCTTGGGGCGGGCAGCGCCACCACCGACCACCTGACACTCGTTATCGGCGACTTGGCCTTCTACCACGACGGCAACGGCCTCCTGTCGGCGCTTCGCTGCGGCGTCGACGCGACGGTGGTGCTGATCAACAACGACGGCGGCGGCATCTTCCACCGCCTCCCGATCGAATCGTTCGACCCGCCGTTCACCGAGTCGTTCAAAACGCCACACGGGATGGAGTTCGAACCGACGGCCGACCTCTACGACCTCGA
>NZ_JAQCNJ010000066.1 GCF_028275055.1 Haloplanus sp. | reverse complement strand
CGGCTCGGCCGGAGTCAGTAAAACCGGTCGAAAGCCGCCGGGAACCGTCTCGATTCCTCCCGCCGCCGCCTCAAACTCGGCGACCGTATCGCCGTATCGGACCCCGATCCGAAAGGTTCAATTACATTCCCCGGATACCTCGAAATGCGCAAGAACGCCTCTAAGGGTTGGTAGTCTAGTTCGGTTATGACACCTCCTTGACATGGAGGAGGCCGGCGGTTCAAATCCGCCCCAACCCATTTCTGATTCCTCGCAACGACGATCGACGGCGAGGAGTCCGTGGAATCAGAAATGGTGATGCGGATTTGAAGCAGGGAACGAAGTGAGCGGTAGCGAACGGAGTGACTGAGGTTCAAATCCGCCCCAACCCATACGATTCTCATCCGGATCCTAATCCACTCATTTACAGCATGGCCCCACCACTGTTTCCGAGATCGTCGACGGGCTTGATATCCCGCAGGGAACCGCCTATGACTACGTCCAGAAGCTCGAAACAGCGGGATTAGTACAGAAAACTCGCGAGCAGCGCCCGTACGAATACGATGCTGAGTCGATCGCACTCACGCTTTCGGCCGACGGTGAGACCCAAACAATCACGCCAGCACTTATCGCCGCCGTTGCCCGCCGCGAGAAGGACACGGACATCGACGTCTATATCGAGCGCCATGGCCTTGACGGCCTTGCCGTCGCGAAGACGTATGCCACCCTCATATTCGGGGGTGGAAGAATACCCGAGCTACACCCCCGATTCCGGTGGCGTCCCCCGCCGTCGGTGACGCGTCAGACCACGACCGCACCGAACGGGTACGCCGGAGCGTCGGCGGTCCAAACTGTACCCTCCGCGACATCGACGAGCGAGAGACAGTCGTCGTTGTAGTGAGAAACCACAAGCCGACCGCCGCCGACCGGGACCGTAGAGAGGCCCGGGGCGGCCGTGTCGACGACCGCACCGTCGAGCGAACGGAGTTGAGCGGCCCCGGCGTCGAGCACCCACCACCGACCGTCAGCCCTGAACAGGTCGACCGGCCGGGAGAACCCCTCGTGGACCGCTTCGAGGGTCAGGTCCGGTGAGAACTCGTGGACCGTTCCGTCGGCTCTGCCCGGAACCAACACGCGGTCGGCGGTGACGACGAGGTCGTAGGGGTCGACGCCGACTGCGGCCTCCTCGAAGACACGGCAGTTCCGTCCGCTCGCCTCATCGGGGTCCGCGTCCCCGTGCCGTTCGTCCGGCGTGAACGCGACGACCCGGTTACCGTTCTGATCGACGGCGTACCCTCGGTATCCGTTCGGCGCGAGTGCGACTCCCTGAATCCGGGCGTGCGATGCCACGTCGATAGTGCCGACCCGCTCGTGGGCCCCTGTGTCGACGATATCGACCACGCCGTCGCGGCGGCTGCCGCTGTAGAGGCGGCGCTCGCCGGGCCCGACCGCGAGTTCGTGCGGCTCCGCACCCACGCCGATCCGACGGACGAGCGTCAACTCGACGGGGTCGATCACCGCGAGTGTGTCGCCAGCCGAACAAGAAGCGTACAGTTCGTCCCCGGCGGTCGCGAAGTGC
>NZ_JAQCNJ010000062.1 GCF_028275055.1 Haloplanus sp. | reverse complement strand
ATTGGTGTCCGGACCGGCCCACATCACGAACCGGCGTCGTCGGTCGTGGAGCCGTTTCCACCACCGCCGGTCGAGTGGACGCCGAGCGAACGCCCGTCGGGTCGGACGGCACGGCGGTCGTGACCGGAGCGGAACGCGAGAAACGGATTCCCGACGAGGCGGCCGTGAGAAAGGAAGGTGGTCAGAGACCGTATCGGCCGCCGACCGACGGCGTCGGAGACGGCCACTTGGAGCACCGGAGCGACGCGTCAGTTCCCGAGAAGCGTTCACGAGAAACGTACGGAACGGTATATAGCCGTACGGTCCGCAACTAGAAACTGATTAACGGGACGACAAGAGAACGACAAGCAAGGCCGATGCCGGTCTTTCGCCAGCCCGATACAATGTACGCACAGCCACAGTTCGCAGACAACGTCGAAGCACACCACACTCGGTTCGACGCTAGCAGATACGGCGCGGTGTACGTCGTCGGGGATGTCCACGGAAGCCGGGAGACGCTCGAGGCGCTCATAGCGGAACTTGGGTTGAACGACGACGACCTCGTCGTCTTCGTCGGCGACCTGGTTCGAAAAGGGCCGGACAGCCCCGGCGTCGTTGACCTCGTTCGTGGGGACCCCCGACTCGTGAGCGTTCGTGGAAACAACGAACAAAAGATCGTCCGAGGCGATACGAACCCCGGGTGGCTCCGGGACGGGGACCGGGCGTACTTCGAATCGCTCCCCGTCGCTGTCTCCTTCGACGACGTCCTCGTCGTCCACGGCGGTGTGGGTCCGGCCCGACCGCTCGAAGCCCACACCGTCGACGAGTTGTTGACGATGCGTTCGCCCCACGGCGACGGGTACGACGGCCCGTTCTGGTACGACGAGTACGACGGACCGTACCGGGTCTGCTTCGGGCACACCGTTCACGACCGGCCGGTGGATCGGGACCACGCCATCGGTCTCGACACCGGCTGTGTCTACGGCGGGACGCTCACCGCGTACGATTACCGGAACGACGAGTTCGTCACCGTGGACCCGGCGACGACACACCAGCGACGCGCCGACTCGAAGGTCGTCACCCCGGTCTGAGTCGGCCCCACCACTACTCATATTCGGACCGGAGGCGGCTGCGCGCCCCGTCACGCGTTTTGAAATACCGACGCTCGCCGTCGGCCGTTCGGACGGCCCAGCCGTACGTTTCGCTGTCGGGGCGGTACCAGTGTTCGGCGTGCGTGTCGAACACGGAGCCGCCGTCCGAGCGGGTGGCGTCGTCGGCGTCCGATCCGTCGGACTCGGCCTCCGGGTCATCGTTTGTTTCGGACGCTCGCCCAGACCCGGACCCGGGCGCGGATTCGGGGTCGGCCCCCGTTCCGGCTCCGCCCTCGGCTTCGGGGTGGGCCTCAACGAGCAGTCCGTCCCCGGCGAGGTCCGTATCGACCGCGATCCCCGATCCGTCGTCGTTGAGCGCCGCCTCCGTGGCGTCCATCAGGATCCGTTGGGTGTCCCGCACCGGTTCACCGTCGGCTGAGAGCTGTTCGTAGCTACCGTCGCGTTGCATCACCCACCGGCGGCGGTTGTCGGAGAGCGACACCGCCAAAATGAACCGGAGTTGTTCGCGAAGCACGGTGGACTCGACCGGCGTGACGGCTTCGACCCGGTGATCGAGATTGCGGGTCATCCAGTCGGCCGACCCGATGTACCACTCTGGCACCCCGCCGTTCTCGAAGTAGAAGATCCGGGCGTGTTCGAGAAACCGACCGACGATGGAGTGAACGGTGATCGTCTCGCTCAACCCCTCGATCCCGGGCCGAAGGCGACAGATGTCCCTGACAAGCAGATCGATCTCGACGCCGGCCATCGAAGCGCGGTAGAGTTCCTCGACCATCGACGGGTCCTCGAGGCCGTTCACTTTCACGACGATCCGCGCCGGCCGCCCGGCGCGGGCGTGGTCGGCCTCTCGCCGGACCATCTCCGTGAACCGTTCCCGCATCGTCACGGGGGCGATCAGGAGTTTCCGGAAGCGGTCGTCGAGCGTCGGGCCGGTGAAAAAGTTGAACACCTTCGTGAGGTCGAGCCCGATGTCTCGGTCGGCGGTCAGCAGTCCCAGGTCGGAGTAGCCTTTGGCCGTCTCGGAGTGATAGTTTCCCGTGCCGACGTGTGAGTAGAGTTGGACGCCGTCGTTTTCCTGTCGCACCACGAGCGCCGTTTTGGTGTGGGTCTTCAGCCCGACGGTTCCGTACGCGACGTGGATTCCCTCCTCTTCGAGTTGCTGAACCCACTCGAGGTTGTTCTTCTCGTCGAACCGGGCTTTGAGTTCGACCATCACCGCCACCTGCTTGCCGTTGTCGGCGGCGTCGATGAGGCTCTGAATCACCTTCGAATCGCTCGCCGTCCGGTAGATGGCCGCCTTCACCGCGAGTACGTCGGGGTCGTTCGCCGCCGCGTCGAGAAAACGCTGGACCGTTCCCTCGAAGGAGTGGTACGGGTGGTGGGCGAGGATGTCTCCGTCTTGAATCTCGCGGAAGATCTCCACCGGCCCGTTCTGTGTGTCACTCGTCGTCCCCAACCGAGGATGTGGTTTCGGCGTCCAGGACGGATACCTGAGTTCGGGGCGGTCGAGTTCGGTGAGTTCGAAAAAGTCCTCGAAGTCCATCGGTCCGTTCCGATGGAACACCTCTCGGTCGTCGACGTCGAGGTGGCGTTTGAGGATCGAGAGCGACTCGTCCGGCATATCCGAGTCCACCTTGAGGCGGACGATGGTCGCGAAGCGGCGTTGTTCCAACACCTCCTCGACCATATCAATGAGGTCTTCGGCGACCTCCTCGTCGCGCCGCACCTCGGCGTTCCGGGTCACCTTGAAATTCGACACGTCGCGGATGTCGAGACCGGGGAGAAGAAGGTCGAGGTTTGCCTCAATGAGATCCTCGATGAGGACGTACCGGTCGGCCTCCCCGGGAACGGCTACCAGTCGGGGCTGGTTCGACGGGATCTTGATTCGGGTAAACGTCGGTTCGTCGCCGTTGTCGGACGAGAGCACGGCGAGCGAAAGCGAGAGATTCGAAATGAAAGGGAAGGGGTGGGCCGGGTCGAACGCAAGCGGTGTCAGCGTCGGCAGAATCGATTCTTCGAACCGTCTCCGCAGGTCGGCCTGCCTGTCGGCCGGTAGCTCGTCGGGCGTGCGGAGTTCGATCCCGTTTTCATCGAGGGCCGGTTTCAGCACCGTCTGCCAGTAGTCGGACTGTTGTTGAAACAACGGACTGGCGGCGTCGAGCACCTCACGCCACTGTTCTCTCGGTGTCCGACCATCCGGTGTCGTCTCGGTCACACCGGCGTCGATCTGTTGTTTGAGCCCACCGACACGCTTCATAAAGAACTCGTCCGTGTTTTTCGTGAAAAATGCGAGATACCGAAGCCGTTCGAGCGGAGGGTTCCGGGCGTCCATCCCCTCGTGAAGCACGCGCTCCTGAAACGCGAGTTCCGAGAGCTCCCGGTTGAGATAGTACTCGGGGCTCGCCGGGTCGCGGTCGCTCACCGAACCACCCGCCGTACGGGGGTCGTCGTGGGCAGGCCGTTTGGCCGATCGGAGTGCTGGATGAGTATCATGGTAACGCAGGTGGCCGCTTACCGGCCACGTACCCAAAATCGGAGCTAGTAGAAATAACCCGATCAATGGGGCTATGTGTTCGTATATACACACACTTCTTTTGGGAGTTCATCGGGAGACGACAACCGGGGTACCGGGCAACGCGTCCGGCCCACAAACCGCTGGACCCGCGGCGAGGGGTGGCTGTCCCCGATCCGGAGAGTGTCCCCACGTCACACGGTCGAATCGAGATGGCCACGCTCGCGCTCGGGCACAACTCCGGGTCCGGGAACGAAAGGACTGTGTGGACGGCCGCCGGATCACGTCCTGTGGCCGAATCCGCGTATGTCACGCCGTCTACGCGCCGGTCCAGCCAGCGAACCAAGTCCACAGCCATGTCCGACGTTTCCATCACGCTCTATACGCGCGAGGACTGTCACCTCTGTGAGGAGGCACTGACCACCATCCGACGCGTCGCCGACGAGACGGGGACCGCCGTCGACGTCGAAGCGGTCGACGTCGACACGGACCCGGACCTCCGGGAGGAGTACGGCGACCGCGTCCCGTACGTGGTCGTCGACGGTCGCCCGGCGTTCAAATACCGGATCGACGACGCGGCGCTCCGGTCGTTGTTCATCGAGGCATGAGTACGGGGTCGGTCACGATCATACCGGCACCGGTAGTTCCGTCGCGGTGGTGAGACCGGGGCGACCGGGTCATACGGTCAGTCAGACGGTGCGCGGACGACGACCTCCCCGCAACATCGCACGGTGATCTCGAACCCGTCGAAGGGAAACGGGACGACCGTCCGGTCGGAAGGGTCACTCTCCAAAACGAGTGCGTCGAGCGCGTCCGGATCGACGGCCGTATTCAACGGACCGAACGCGGTCGGATCGCGGTCGGTCGCTTCGGCAACCGTCTCAACGACCGCCGACGAAGGCCGCGTCGCCGACCATTCGTACTGCGATCTGGTGACCGGTCCCTCGCGATCCGGCGCGTCGGAGCGGCCCATCGTACACCATGGATGGACCCTGCAATTATAGTGCTGTTGTGACGATTCGGGTCACCGACAGGACGGTCCGTCGGCGTCATGACGGGGGCAGCCCGTTACCGGTCTCTGTCGGTGTCGACGACGTCGCCGGGGGCGGTCCACGAGTCGGCCGCGAGAACGACACCGGGTTGGACGCTGGTGTTGACGCCCGTTTTCGCCCCCGGGCCGATGACGGTGCCGAACTTCCGACGGCCGGTCGGTTCTCCACCGTCGCCCGCCATGACCGGCGAGCCGTCGTGCCGGAGGTTCGCGGTCATGGTACCGGCGCCGAGGTTCGCCCCCGGGCCGACGATACTGTCGCCGACATACGAGAGGTGGTTGACGTTCGCGCTCCGCATGAGGAGACTGTTTTTGATTTCGACGGCGTGACCGACCGAGGCGTTCGCGCCGATGACGGCCGGCCCGCGAACCAGCGCGTTCGGGCCGACGGTCGCCCCGCTTCGGACGAGAACGGGCCCCTCGATAACGACCCCGGAATCGACCGATGCGCCCGCCTCGACAACGACCGCCCCGCGGAGAACGGCGTTCCGATCGACGACCCCGGAGACGTCGCGTTCGAGCGTCGACAACACCCGCTCGGTGGCGTCGAGCAGGTCCCACGGATAGCCGATGTCGGTCCAGTTCCCGAACTCGACACCGGTCACCTCGACCCGGTCGATCAGGCGACACAGCACGTCGGTGAGTTCGCGCTCGCCCCGTTCGCTCTCGGGGACGTCGAGAAGGCCACGGGCGGACGCGGGAAAGGCGTAGGCGCCGTGTTCGCGAGGTTCGACTCCGGGTCGTCGGGTTTTTCCACGATGCCGGTGAGAACCGATCCGTCCGTCGAGATAACGCCGTACTCCTCCGGGGAGTCGACCCGCGCATACCCCACCGCGGGGACGTTGTCGAACAGGTCGGCGAGGGTCGCCGCGTCGTAGACGTTGTCGCCGTTGAGAACGGCAAAGGGACCGTCGACGTGGTCGATCCCCGCCGCAACGGCGTCCGCGGTCCCGGCACGCGTTTCCTGGGTCGCGTACGCGACCGGGACGCCGCGGTGTTCGTCGCCGAAGTGGTCGGTGACGACCGCCGGCCGGTAGCCGACGACGAACACGAGTCGGTCGGCACCCGCCTCAACCGCCGCGTCGGCAACGTGGGCGGCGATGGGCCTGTCTGCGAGTGGGAGCATCGGTTTGGGGGCTGTGTCGGAAAGGGGCCGCATCCGCGTCCCCCGTCCGGCGGCGAGGATGATTGCGTCCATGGAATGGGTGAGCGGAGGGAGTCGGTTTAGTATGCACCGCGTACTCCGCTCGAATCCGGCGTCAGGAGTCGGTCGAGGCGATGGCGTCGCGTGCAAGCGCCGTCGCCTCGGCGAGCGTATCCGCCGCCCGCTCGTCGGTGTCGGCCTCGGCCGTCACCCTGACGAGCGGTTCGGTCCCGCTCTCCCGGAGCAGGAACCAGCCATCGGCCACGTCGACACGGACGCCGTCGACGGCCGTCACACGTTCGGCGTCGTACCGGTTACGGACGCGGTCGGTGGCCGCCGCCATCGCGGCCGCGCCGTCGGCACAGCGGATCGATTCGCGATTCGTGACGAACCGCGGCAACGCGTCGACCCGTTCGGAGAGCGGGCCGGTATCGGCGACGAGGCCGGCGAGACGGACGGCGGCGTAGTGGCCGTCGGGGGCGAGCGTCTCGCCGGGCCAGATCCACGCGCCGCTCGGTTCACCGCCGAAGACGACCCCCGGGTCGGCACAGGCGGCCGCGACGTTGCCGTCGCCCACGGCGGTCCGGACGACGGAGCCACCGCGTTCGGCGACGACCGTATCGAGACGCGTACTCGCGTTGACCGGGGCGGCCACCGCGGAGCCGTCGCCGTCCGAAATCGCCTCGATGGCAAACAAGGCAAGCAGTTCGTCGCCGGAGACGAACCGCCCCGTTTCGTCGACCGCCATCGCCCGGTCGGCGTCGCCATCGTGGGCGATGCCGACGGCCGCGTCCGTCGCCGCGACGACCTGGGAGAGTACATCGCAGTGTTCCACGGTCGGTTCGCTCGGCCGTCCGGGAAAGGAGCCGTCGCGCTGTGCGTCGATCGTCGTCACGTCACAGCCACGGTCGATGAGGGCGTCGGCGGTGAGTTGGCCGGTGCCGTTACCGACATCGACCACGGCCGAGAGCGCGCCGATGTCACCGTCGGGTAGTCGGTCGAGATGGCGTCGGCTCGCGTCGTGGGCGCGCCGAACCGACCCCATCTCGGCCGGCGCGACGGTCGCCGCTGCGGCGTCGGCGACGCGACGTTCCAGCGTCCCGGTCGCCTCGGAGTCGAACGCGCGTCCGGTGGGCGTCCAGAACTTGAACCCGTTGTCCTCGGGTGGATTGTGCGACGCCGTCACGACGAGACCGGCGTCGGCATCGTACCACTCGACGGCCCGCGCGACGGTCGGCGTCGACTCGACGCCGAGGTCCACAACGTCGCTGCCGGCCTCCTGTACACCGGCGACGGCCGCACGGGCGAGGGCATCCCCGCTCTCGCGTGCGTCGCGACCGACCACGACGGTGTCGGTCATCGACCCGAGCGCTCTGCCGAGGTCAAGCGCCAGCGTTCCCGTCACCGTCTCGCCGACCGGCCCACGAACCCCACTCGTTCCGAACATCGTCCGGATGGTCGGGGGACTGGGGGTTGAGTATTCGTCGCTTACCGGGCCAACGGGCCGGCGGCGCATCCGGTACGACGGGTGTACTTATCCGGCCGTAACCGGATAATACGTTCATGTCGGACTTTCGCTCGCCGCCGAAACGGGATGTCGCGGAGACGCGGCCCGGGCCGCGACTCAGACGCGGCGCGAAGGCTGTCGTCTCGTCGTCGTCGCGGGTGTTGCTGGTTCGGGAGCGCCACTCCGACGGGCGGCCGTTCTGGACGCTTCCCGGCGGCGGCGTTCACCCCGAGGAATCGCTTATCGAGGGGCTTCGCCGGGAGTTGGTCGAGGAACTGTGCTGTGTCCCCGTCGTCGGACGGCCGACGTCGACGTTCTGGTACGCACACCACCGACCACGAGACGTGGTCTCACATTACACCGTGTTTCGGTGTTCCGTCCCCGGTGCCGTCCGGCCAGTGAAAGGCGAGGGGATTCTCGCGGCGAGGTGGGTCGCGCCCGACCGGCCGCCAGCGGGGACCCTCCCGCAGGTCAGACACCTGCTCGCAAAGACCGGTTCCACGGCGGAGTGAGGTCCACACCCTGCGGGTAGTCGGATCGTAACAATGCCGTACTGCGCCATGGTACGAGCGTAAATGGATTCATCCGGAGCGGTCCCCACCTTCGACTCGTTCACCGCGGCGGTTGTTGAGTACGCCGACGCGCCCGACGAGTGTACGATCTACCCGACGGACGTGGCCGAGGGTCTACGGACGACGACCTGGATCACGGCCGCGGCAGGGTCGTTCTGTTCGGTCGAGAATCGGCGGTAGGCCGGGCGACGAGCGACGGATCCCGGCCTGCATACCCGGAGCATAACGATCCCCGTGGCGGGCCGGATGCCGCTATGGACCCGGAGACCGTTCAATCGCGGTGTGACGAGGTTATCGAGCAACTCGCCCGTGCGGTCGTGACCGACCGAGACGTTCTCGAGACGGTTCTCGTCGGTGTGCTCTCGGACGGACACGTCCTTCTCGAGGACGTCCCGGGCACCGGAAAGACGCTGACCGCGGCGTCGTTCGCCGAGGTGGTCGGTCTGTCGTTTGCACGCGTGCAGTTCACCCCCGACCTGCTGCCGGCTGACATCATCGGCTCGAACGTCTTCGACGAGGCGACCCGGGAGTTCGAGTTCCAACCCGGCCCCGTTTTTGCGAACGTGGTGTTGGCCGACGAGATCAACCGCGCGCCCCCGAAGACACAGGCCGCGCTGCTGGAGGCGATGGCCGAACGGCAGGTGACCGTCGACGGCGAAACCCACCCGCTTCCCGATCCCTTTGTCGTTATCGCGACACAGAACCCCGTCGAGATGGACGGGACGTTCGAACTCCCGGCGGCTCAAAACGACTGTTTTATCATCAAGACCAGTCTGGGCTACCCGGACCGGGAGGGCGAACTCGAACTGCTCGATCGTCGGGCGTCGCGGGCGTCGAAAACACCGTCGGTCGAACGGGTCTGTACTCCCGACGTCGTCGACCGACTGCGGGAGGCCCCGGAGTCGATCCGGGTCGAGTCGGCGGTCCGTGAGTATCTGGTCGACATCGCCCGTGCGACGCGGGCCGACGAGCGGGTGAGTACGGGCGTGTCGCCGCGGGGCGTCCAACGGTTTTTCGAGGCCGTCCGAACGCGGGCGGCGGTCGAGGGTCGATTCTACGCGACGCCGGACGACGTGAAAGCGATGGCGCCGTCGGTGTTGTCACACCGACTGGTGTTGACGGCCGACGCCCGGATTAGCGGCGTCGAGCAACGGCGCGTCGTCGACGAACTCCTGTCGGAGACGCGGGTGTCACAGGTGGATGCCTGACCGGCGTTTTGACCGCCGGCGGGGGCGAGTCGACCGGTCACGGCTCACCTGTGGGCGACGAGAATCGTTACGACGGCGGCGAGAAGCAACACGACCAGCGCCGCGAAAGGGAGGCCGTCGACGCCGACGCGAGCCACACCGAGAGTGGCGACGACGGCTACAACGGCGACACAGCCGCTGAACCCCGCGTGAACGAGTTCCGCCCGTCTGGAGTCGGTCGCCCCACAGGAGCCGACCTGTCCGCCCATCGACACCGCGTTCTCGGCGGCGTCCCACGCGAGTATCGTCGCCGCCGCCGCGACCACGAGCGCCGCGGTGGACGCCCCGCGGACGACACCGCCCGTGAGTACCGTGATAAACACCAGTCCGGCTCCGATGTCGATCAGGAGTCGCCCCCGCCGGACACGAAGCGGCAGAAGGCCCGCGGCGAGCACCCACAGCCCCAGCAGGCCGGGAAGCAGTTCGAGACGGTGGACGACCCGTTCCGGTCGAGTGGCCGCATAGCCCGCGGCGGCGACGACAGCGAGAGAGCCACACACCCCCAACAGACCGCCGGCCGTCCGACGACGACGCCACAATCGACCACCGAGCGCGAACGCGGCGGCCCCGCCGACGGCCACCGTCAAGAGCAGGCGTTGTACCGTTGTCCCGGCGACGAGGCCAACGGCGAACGTGCCGGCGGCGAGGCCGAGAACGCCGCTCGTGGGCGTCGGCCTGTGATCGAACGCCGACGGTTCGGTAACGGTCATCGCCGGCTCCGTTCGACGTGTTCGAGCGCCGACCCGAGCGGCGTGGCCGGGTCGCAGTCTGCGGCCGGAATGTTTGCGTTCCGCAACGCGGCCAGTCTGCTGTCACGCTCCAGTCGGGCCAGCCGACCGCCGGGCGTGTCCGCCGACGTCACGTCGGGGCTGACGACTGTTACATGAGCGTTATCGCTCTCGAATCGCCGGGCGACGTCGAGTGCATCGCCGTCACAAAGCGGCGTCAGTAGAACCACCTGACAGGTCGATCCGAGGCGTTCGCGGATCGCGGAGAGTTGGTGGTCGAGGGGGGCGGCGGGGTCGGAGCGAGGGGTGGATTCGTCCGCCACCGCCCGCGTTGCGCCGACCGACTCCGGCGGGGATGGTGTGAGCGCCGGGGCCGTCGCCAGTCGCCGGTGGAATCGGTGGGCGTGGTCGTCCCCGCTTCCCGGCGCGAGCAGAAAGCTTTCGCGTCCGAACGCCGCCAAACCGGCGCGGTGGTTGGCGTCAAGCAGCGCATCGCCGATCCGTCCGGCGGCGTCGACAGCGTGGGCAACGGCGTGTGGGTCGTCATCGCTTCGGGCGCGGTATGCGTCCGGGCGGGCGTCGATACACACCACCACATCGGCGAGGCGCTCCGTTCGGAAGGTCACCGAGTTGAGTTCGCCTGTCCGGGCGAACCGTCGCCAGTCGATCCGGTTGGCCGGGTCGCCGCGTTCGTACTCGGTGACCGAGTGGAACTCGAGGCCGCTCCCACCGTCGTCGGTGACGAGCGGTCCGGTCCGGTGACCGCTCCGGCCGCGCAACGGGACCGTGGGGAGTGTCGCCGAACAGTCGATCCGATCCGGGGCGTCGATTCGGCGCTCGACCTCCACCGCGCCGCTGGCGTCGCGACACAGAAGCGTTGTGGGTCCGAACCGGTGACGGCCCGGGCGGGCCCGAAGGTCGTAGGTGAGCGTCACAGACTCGCCCGGCCCGATCGTCGCCCCACCTCGGGGCGACCCGCCCGCGACCGAGAGGGTCGGCGGCGGCCCGTCGACGATCCGGAGGTCGAACAACGGGACGTCACCCTCGTTTCGGATCGTGGTCCGCACGGCGACGGCGTCGCCGTCGGCCGGCGATTCGGGGTCGATCCGCCGGTCGACGGAGAGCGTCGGGTCGGGGACGGTGGTGACAAGCGGGTAGACGGCGAAAACGACGCCCACCGCCGCCATCAACAGGACCGCAGGTCGCTTGGCGAGGATGCCGACGGCCACCGCGAGAAAAACGACGCCGACGACACCGCGCCACCGGCCCGTCGGCCGGACCGCCGGAGTCTGCGAGTCCCCGTCTCCGTTGTCGTCCGCCCGGTCGACGGACCCGACAGGGTCGCCGCCGCCGACCGCGTGCCGTAGGTCGCGAAGTCGCGTCACCGGCCGTCCTCCGTTCCGTCCGAGCGCCGCACGATGGCGTCGACGGTCCGGCGGAGTCGAGGCCGGTCGTGTCGTGTGGCGCTCGCCCGGCCGCCGTCGTGGCCCGAGTCGAGGAGATACCGAGCGGCGACGGCGTCGTCGGTCCATGACCCCTCCGCAACCTGTCGTTCCGCGGCGGCGCGCGAACAGCCGTCGGCGCGCATCGTCGCTCGAACAGCCGCCGCGTCGAGTCGTGGCCGGGGGTCCGGGGCGGTGGTCCGACGGAACCCCCACCCGGTCTCGGCGGCGTTGTCGACCGAGTGTCCGGGGTAGTCGGCCGACTGGACGCCTTCGACGACCGGTGGCGTCACCTCGTCGACGCCGCGGACCTGACGTGACACGACGATGAGTCCCGAGAGGCCGACCGCCAACAGTCCGAGAACCGCCACGACCACATAGTCGCTCCCGAGCGCCGTGATCACCGCCTCGACCGGCACCGGCTGGGTCGCCCCGGGAACAAAAGCGAGTATGAGTCCGACGCCGGACACCGCGACACCGAGCGCCAGAACTGCGCCTCGGATCGACCGCGTGGCGAGGGGTTGGAGGGTCGCTGGGACGGTCATTTCGCTCCCCGGTCGAGGCGTTCGAGCGCCGCCCGCGCCCGGTCGGCCTCCTCGTCGACGGGGATGCCGCCGTACCGAACCCGCTCGAACGACGTGGCGATGGCGTCGACGGCCATGGCGTCCGCGTCACGGTCGCGTGCGAGCGCCCGGCACTCCGCCGGCGTCGTCGACTCGGGGCGGTCGGGGTTCAGTCGTGTGACCATCGTGACCCACGCGCGCTCGACGACGTTCGAGGGGGACGCCCCGGGCCGGGCACCCTCCGAGGAGGGGTCAGGCGCGTCCGTCGGCGTCGGCGCGAGGCCGAACAGGGAGCGAAGCCTCGCGCGGTAGCGGTACGCGACGGTGGCGGTCACGACACAACAAACCAGCAACGACAACCACAGAAAGGGCAACGGCGGGGTCGCGGACGACCCGACACCGCCGCCGGACCCGAAGCCGAGGGTGCCGGGCGCGTTCCCGTCGCCTTTGTCGGCACGGTCGGCCGGAGCGGTCCGGTCACCGGTCCCGTCGTTTCCGGGGCGGTGCTCGGGGCCGTCGGTCCCCTCGTTGGCACCCGTCGGCCGCGTCTCGCCGGTGTCGGCGTCGCCGTCCATCTCGTCACGGATCGTGGCGGCGTCGTCCTCACCGATGGGCAGATGCTCCCAACTCGGGTCGATGGCGTCGCCGGGGTCGGTCGTCAGCGTCGTCTCCAGCGACGTCGCCGCGACACCGAGCGTCGAGACGGCCAACAAGGCGAGAACGACCGGAACGGTGCGCGACCGACTCATGGGAGACTGACGGGGGGTCGATGGCCCGGGACGGTGATCGGATGCGATTCGATTGGAACGTTCCGCATTCGTCGGTTCAAACGGGGATCGGAAAGGTAGTTATGCGCGTCCTATCGGAGACCGCGAGTGTTACGCGCCGTGGTGGCCCGGGACCGAACGGATTAGCCGTTGTCGTTCAGCCGGATTTCGACGTCGGTCACCTGATCGATGCGGCCCGCGTGCAACGCGTAGTCGTCTTGGACTCCGTCGTCCCACCCGAGCGCGGATCGGATGGTGTCTGTGAGTCCCTCCTCGGGGGCCACGTACGCCGTCCCGTCCTGAATTCTCGAAACCTGTCCGATCTGTTCGCCGTCCGAATCGACCACGGGCTTGCCGTCGTCGGCGTCGGTTACGGTTCGTGCCATTCCGGTCCGGCGTACCACCCCTGGACGTTTCGTTATGAAGCCGGTAGTCGACGCTCGGGACCGGTAGGATGATGTTATCATCGTGATCAGTTGTGGATCGGGATCAACTCGAAAGTGCGTCTCGAAAGAACGGGGTCGCGCGCCAGTTGATGCTCGCTACGCTGTCTCGGTGCCGGGGTCGGTTTCGTTTCCTGTCCCGGAGTCGGTCCCGGTCCCCGTTTCCGTCCCCGTCTCCGTCTCGGTGCCGGAGTCGGTTTCGTTCCCTGTCCCCGTTCCGGTCTCGGTGCCGTTCTCCGTCCCGGTTTCCGTCTCCGTCTCCGTCTCCGTCTCGGAGTCGGTATCGGAGTCGGTATCGGACGCCTCCGGGTCGACGATGAACGTGCTGGCGACGTCGAGAACCTCGGCCTTCGAGCGCGCCTCGTCGAAGGCGTTCGGGAAGCCCGTCTGGTCGGAGACCGTCCGCAGGAACGATGCGTGGCGCGCCTCGACGCTGTGGATGCTGAGCGCCGGGGGGATCAGGTCCTCGTTCTCGATGGCGGGTGCCGCGCCGGCGTACGCCGACACGCCGGCATCTTCGAGTTGGACAGCCGTGCCGAGAAAGGCCATCGGGTACTCCACGCGGACACCGAAGTCGAACGCCGGTTCGTCGATGGGGTCGCCGCCGAGGTCCTCGATGGTCGCGACGAGCGTCTCGATGTGTGTCTCCTCGTGTGCCTGGATCGTCCGAAGTTCGTCGAACACACGGTCGCGCAGGTAGCTGTCCTCGGCGAGCGCCTTGCAGTTACAAAGGTCCTCCTCGCCGATGTTGTCCAGTCCTCGCTGGTAGAAGCGAGCCTCGAGATACTCAAGCGTCAGCGCGTAGTTGAGAACGGCGACGTCGTCCTCGAACGCCGGTTCCTCGGACGTGTCGCCGTCCCCGCCGTCGCCGCTTCCGTCGTCCACTTGGGCCATCGCGGACTCACTGAGCGCGCCACCGACCGCGAGTCCCCCGAGGACACCGGCCGATCCGACGGCGAACTGCCGTCGTGTGCTGTCGTTCGAATCCTGTTCGGCTGTGTCACCGTCGTCCGCATTGGATCGTACCACGTATCCCCCACCGGCCGCTCCGGGTTTTGTTATGCGTTGGTTGGATTTCGGTTCGATCGGCTTATTCAACCGACGGTTCCGTTCGCCCGGCTTATCGCACATAAGCAGCCGGGAGAAGCGCCTGTCGGCGCTGCACTGACCCGACCGGAGTCATGCGGTACGGTGTGATGGGTGTGAGGTAAGAGGAGGTATCTGACCAATCTGTGCGGGTGTGTGGCCTGGGGTAAGAGGGGCGGCGTGGGGCCGGTGGTCGGCAACAAAGTGGGGGTGTTCGGTGACCGAGAACCGTTCAGGAGCCGTCTCGCGACGCGGCACCGTCAACGAGCGCCGAAACCGGCAGGCAGTCGCGACAACCGTACACGGCATCCTCGTTGTTCCCGAAGACACGGGTGAAACGGATGGTGACGAACGCCCCACACCGGTTGCACTCGGGCACGGGTCAGGTGCCCCCGGCGAGTCGGTCGGTTGTGACGAGACTGTGCGCGCTCCGACGGCGTGTGGTGGGGGTGGTTCGTGGCATATGACCTCCGGCCGGTGGAAGCGGCACCCGGGGAGCGGAACGGAACGTCCATAGCTCCGTTACATTTTCGAGAATCAGTGGGTTGTGATTAATCGGGAGACCGGCTTGTGGTCGCCGACGCGTCGCCGTCTGGTGCGCAGGTCTGGGTCTCAGTGGGTAGCGAGAAGCGGCGGCCGGTCGATCACAGGTAGCCAAGCGATTCGAGGCGGTCGGCAACCGCCTCGTCGGCGGGGCTGTCGTCGTCCGAGCCGTCGGGAACAGGGGGCCGGTCGCTTGTGGAATCCGTCCGGTCGAGTTCGCCGAGCAACCGCTCGAGGGCGAACGCGACGTAGTCGTCGATCGAGTCGAACTCCGTGCCGGAGAGTCGGTCGGCAACGGCGTCGGCGGTCCGTTCGGGAATCTCGACGGTTTGTGTCTGATCGTTCGGTAGGTCGGTCGTTGTCATCGGACTGTGTTATGTGGCGTCTGCTTCGCTTTCGAGTATCGTCTCGACGATCAGTCGGGTCACGTCGGGCTGTTCGGCCAGCAACCGGTCGCGGCGCTCGTCCCAGTCGATGCGGTCGATACCTCGGGCGAGCAACTGCTGAACCGCCCGAAGAGCCTGGTCCTCATCGGCGAACGAACGGAGGAGTTCGTACCGGTCTTCGAGTTGCTGGAAGACGTTCTCGTCGTCGTCACCGACCATCGTGTTGGTTCTGATTGCCGGCGTGCCCAGCAGCGCCGCCTCCGTCGACATCGTTCCGGAGTCGCCGACGTAGAGGTCGGCGTAGTGGAGCACGTGGTGGATGTTCTCCGGATCGGTCGGGAGCCGGTGGGCCTCGAGATCCGTCGGGAGCGTGTCCTCCGCCGAGACGAACACCGCTCCCTCCTCGGAGAGCATATCCACCAGCCGACGGATCGCCGGCGGCGACAGGCCGGCGTAGCCGGCGTCGTGGTACGCGTCCCACCCCGCGACGCGGACGACGAAAAACGTCTCATCGGGGGTGAGGCCGTGGTTCCACAGGATATCCGGATCCGGATCGAAATACGCCGGGTGGAGGTATGCGAGTTCCTGAAAATCCATCGGGCGGCGTTTCGCGTCGTCTATCGAGAGTTCGAAACTTTCGGGCACACAGAGCGTGTCGACGAAGGGGAGAGTGACCCCGTGGTAGAGCAGGCGCACCAGCCGCTTGTCGATGTGGGTGTCGCTGACCGCCACGCTCCGGCACCCGACCAGCCGCGAGACGTGGGCCGGCACGGGACTGAGCCGGCTGACGACGACATCGGGGTCGAACCGGCGGGCGACGGAGAAGAGTCTGGTCTCGTGGAGCAGTTGTTCGGACAACAACGCCGGAAGCGAGTCCCCCCGCGTCGTGAGCGTCGTGTGGGCGATGCCGTACGCGTCGAGAAGGTCGACGGTCACCTCCTTCTCCCGGGACGTAACGTACGTCTCGTGGCCCAGCGATTCGAGTCCGGTGATCGCGTTACGGAACAGGTGGACCTGTGCCGGGTGGCCGACATCGAACAACACCCGGACGCCGTCGTCCGTCGCTGACCGGGTCGGTACGTCGCCGGCCGGTCGACTCGCGAGGCTCTCGAGCATCGTCAGGGCCACCGCCCGCCGATGGTGTAGACCGGGGCGTCGACCGCCGTCCGGTCGATCGATCCCCGGCCGTCGAGAATTGGGGCGTCGAACCGATCCCAGTCGAGGGTCGTGAACTCGTCGTGTGGCGTGACGACCACGACGGCGTCGACCGGCGTACCGGTGACGTCGGCCGCCAGACGCAGGCCGAGAAGAAAGAGAGTCACCACCTGCGAGGAGAAGGTCTTTGTGGCGGCGACGCCGATTTCGGGGCCTGCCCGGATGAAAAGCGAGTCGGCACACCCCCTCGCGGCCGTCGACCCGACAACGTTCGTCACCGCGAGCGTTCTCGCACCCGCCTGCTGAGCGACACGCATCGCCTCGAGCGTGTCGGCCGTCTCGCCGCTCTGGGTCACACAGACGACAAGCGTCTCCTCGTCGATGGCCGGTGGGTAGACGGCGTACTCGCTCGCCAAAAACGACGACGACGGAACCCCCCACTCCGAGAGCAGGCGCTCGCAGTACATGGCGGCGTGGTATGACGTGCCACAGGCGACGAGTTGGACGCTCGAAACGTTTTCGAACGCGCCGGGTGGAAAGTCATCGAGCACGGCCTCGCCGTCGTCGACCCGGCCCTCGATGGTCTGGCGGAGGGCCACCGGTTGCTCCTGAATCTCTTTGAGCATGAAGTGGTCGTACCCGGATTTCTCGGCGGATTCGGCCGCCCAGTCGACCGTTTCGACGGGTCGGTCGACGGGACGGGTCGCGCCGTCGGTGATCCGGTAGGTGTCGGGGCCGATGACGGCGATGTCGCCGTCCTTGAGGTAGACGACCCGGTCGGTAAACTCGAGAAAGGCCGGCACGTCGCTTGCGAGGTAGTTCGCCCCGTCGCCGGCGCCGAGAACGAGCGGCGACCCGTTTCGGGTCGCGTAGACGCGCTCCTCGCCGGCAACGGTCATCGCGATGGCATAGCTCCCCTCGAGTTCGGCGACGGCGCCACGAAACACCGTCAGCGTGTCGTCGCCCGCCGCGAGTCGCTCGCCGACGAGGTGAGGGACGACCTCCGAGTCGGTGTCGCTGGTGAACTCGTGGCCTCGGTCCCGAAGGTCGGCCCGGAGGCCGTCGTGGTTCTCGATGATTCCGTTGTGGACAACGGCGACGGTCCCCGAACAGTTCGTGTGTGGGTGTGCGTTCGCGTCGGAGGGGGCGCCGTGTGTACTCCACCGCGTGTGCCCGATAGCGACGCGGCCGTCGAGGCGCTCCGTCGAGAGCCCGTTTCGGAGCGCGGCGACGTCGCCCTGACTCTTTTCCACCGTGACGCCGGCGCTGTCAGCGAGTGAGATGCCCGCGGAATCGTAGCCACGGTACTCTAGGTTCTCCAGACTGGTAACCACCCGCTCGGCCGTGTCGGAGCCGCCGATGCAGGCGGTGATCCCACACATCAGGGGCACCCCTGGGTGTCGGAGCCGGGTCCCACCCGCGTGGGGCGCCCAATCACCGTGTCGTTCGTCGGTTCGGTTCGCGTTATCGCCGCTCGGCCTGCCGTGGTGATGACTGTCATCCGTTCGATCGACCTCGATACTACCGGGAAGGCGCGTCTCGGGCTTTGTTATGAACAGAGTGTCACAGTCACCGTCGAGTAACCGGTCTATACCCGACCCGGGTCGACGGCGCCCGGTGAGCCGGGTCGGATCGGGTCGTGGACACGCCGTATCCGGGACGGCGGCCGGACACCGTCGGCCGGACGGGAGCGTCGACCATGGTCCCCGTAACATCGGGCAGCTCGACGCACCCGTCGGTCACTCGCTTTCTCACAACCCGTTCGTGAGTCAAATTACTGCCTGTTTTACATGATGTGTCGAGGTACTGTAATCGGAACCATGGGCACACGGACCGGGTTAGTCTCCGTTCTGTCCGAGCGCCCACCACGAGTAACAATGCCAGAGTACACCGGAACCACGGCGGAACAGGAGTTCGCATCGAGCGTCGACGAGTCTCGAGACCAAGGATCGAGCGATGGTATCGAGAACGACGGTCAGGCGACGACAGAACGGGATGGAACGGAACCGGGAAGCTCCGAGCGTGCGCTCCCGCTCGATCAGACGTTCGAGATACTCAAAAATCAGCGGCGGCGACACGTCCTCGAATATCTATACACCGTCGACGGGCAGGTGTCGCTGAGCGAACTCGCCGAACGGATCGCGGCGTGGGAAAACGACAAGGAGATCAGACAGATCACGTCGAGCGAGCGAAAACGGGTTTACGTCGGGCTGTACCAGTGTCATCTGCCGAAGATGGATGGGATGGGCATCGTGGACTTCGACAAACCGCGGGGAACGATCGAGCGTGGCGAACACATCGACTGTTTCAGGTCGTATCTCCAACCCGACGACGCGGCCGGCGGTCTGAGGTGGAACAACCGTTTCGTCGGGCTGTCGATTCTCGGAACCAGCCTCCTCCCGGTCGCGGTCTACCTGCAGATGACACCGCTCGTGTCGTTGGTTGCGATGGCGGTCGTGGCGGTCGTCGTGGGCGGTGCGGTGTGGCATCTCCCCCAACATGGCTCCGAGTCCGGAACCGACCGACCGGCGGTCCCGTGGGTCACGCCAGCACCGTCGGAGTGACCGTGCGGAGACGGCCTGTATGTTGAAACTACCCGGAGAATCCGAACCATAACAATACTCGTACCGTAGAAACGTGAGGTATGAACTCGTTTGCAAGGGCTTGTCCACAGGGTAACTGCTGACGATGAGTTCCTCCACCCCGACATCGTTGGACTCGGATCAGATCTTCGAGATACTCAGCAGTCAACGCCGACGGATGGTGTTGTACTACCTCCGACGGAACGACGGCGGGGCCACGATGAATGGACTCGCCGAACAGATCGCGGCGTGGGAAAACGAGATCGAAATCGAGGAGCTGACCAGCCAACAACGCAAACGGGTGTACGTCTCGCTCTACCAGATCCACCTGCCGAGGCTCGCGGAGACGGGGATGGTCG
This sequence comes from Haloplanus sp., assembly GCF_028275055.1. Lineage (GTDB taxonomy): Archaea > Halobacteriota > Halobacteria > Halobacteriales > Haloferacaceae > Haloplanus. Next base: position 16,804 of record NZ_JAQCNJ010000062.1, on the reverse strand, counting down.
ACTACGACGTCAACGAGGGGACCGTCCGGCTGACCGATCAAGCCACCGACATGGACGCGTTTCTCACGCCGAAGGGAACGTCGACCTATCCGTGGCGACGCCATTATCTCGCCCTGCTGCTCGTTGGCGGTGCGGTGGTCGCTCTCGGTGTGTTCGCGGCACCGTTCGTTGGATCGACGTTGTTGCTCTGGTTGGCCGGCGGGCTCATCGCCGGGTACGTGGTGACGGCCGGCGTCGAGTACTGGCACCACCGGAAACAACGGGAGGAGATCCGGGCGGAACTGGTTCCCGATGACCTGTAGGGTCAGCGCCAGTCCGCCAGCCGGTGGACATCGTCCGGCGGGACGATGATGAACTCGGCGTCGGTGAGGTGGGCCTCCTCGGCGGGGAGAAAGATGTACTGCTCGCGGTCCTCGTCAACGTGGATGGCGGTCAAGGGGTCGTGTTCATACCCCAGATCGTCGGCCGGGTCCGGATCGGCCGCGGCGTTTTCCCAAGCCCCGTCAGAGGAGTCGCTCATGCTCGATCCACCGCCAAGCCCCCCCACGTCTGCCGCCCTAGGCGCGGGTCGTGGTCGACGACCGCGCAGTTGGTCTGCATACACGTAGGTACCGGCTACGGGGGATAACTGTTCTGACAGGGTCGGTACGGTGTCGCTACCGGATGGGTGCGGGTCGCGTTCGGCTGCCCACCGATGGAAAAAGGCCATCCTACCGGGAGCGGTAGGAATCGCTTAGCGGGCGATGCCGGCCGCACGGTCGGTGGAGGCCCCCCGACCGTATGGCCCGATGCGGGCGGCGGATCGCGCCGTATCTCGCTTGATCGTGACGGCGAGAGATCGGTGCGAACGGGCGGTCGGCGCTTACCACCGGTAGGATACATATACCTGAGTGCGGCGGGGACGTACGGTACACAGTGTTCGGACCCCACAACCACGGCGGGCCGGATCGAACGACTGCGGCCGAGCGGAACTGACTCCATGAACGGTTATCACGCTCGTCACGAGAGACGACACGCCGAGACGGATCGGCGATGAGTACCGACTGGGACGAGATCGGATACGTCATCAGCTCCACCTATCGCGTTGAGGTGCTCCGACGGTTGGCCGATTCGCCGGCGCCGCCGTCGAAAATCGCTGCCGACACCGACTGTGCCGCGTCGCATGTCTCCCGGGCGCTCAACGACCTCCGCGAGCGGGAACTGGTCGACCTGCTCGTCCCCGAATCTCGGAAGAAGGGCCGTATCTACGGTATCACCGATCAAGGACGGGAGATCTGGAAGATCATCGAGGCGCAGAACCTCCTGTGAGAACCGGCCGGCGTCACTCGTCCGGCTCGGGGATCAGCATTTCCGGCCGCCGCTCGTATTTCGGTGTCGACACGAACTCGGAGATGCGTTGCCGATCGCGCTCTGTGAGCCAGTCCATACCACTCCGTAAGCCGAGCTATCACCTAAGTAGACTGGGGTTACCGGCTCGAAGCCGGGGGTGAGGAGGCGGTCTGTTCGGGGCAGGCACCGGGTGGCGTCGGGCCTCGATCTAACGCCGGCGTCTACGTGCGCCCACGAGCGGTCGAACCCTACACGGAGTGCTGTTCCGGCCGTTCGGCTCGACCTCCGGTCGTCGGGGGGAGTGGCCGGACTATAACGCGTCGCCGGAGTCGGTCCCACCGGCGCGCTCGCTTGCTCGCGGGTCCGTCCCGCCGTGGGGTGTCTCCCGGTCCCGGATTCGAACGCCGTGGACCGACTCGGTGGTGTCGTCGACGACGACGGCCTCGCCGGGGGTGGCCGGCAGTCGGTCGCGGAGCCGTCCCTCCAGATACGTCGGGGCGGCCGCGGACAGTGCGGCAACGTCGTCGGCTGCGGTCAGTCTGTGTGCGATCAGAAGGTCCGCCTGCGAAACGGCCGTCGCCGGCAGTGCGTCGGGGCGCTGTGTGGCGGCGACGAGCGAGACGCCCGGCGTCCGACCGCGGGTCAGCAACGTCTCCAACGCCGCCGACGCGACGCCGTCGAAGGCGGTGTGCGACTCGTCGAGAAACACCCACGGGAGCCGGGACGGACGACCGTCGACACAGGCCGCGTACAGCCCCGACGCGACGGCGTGGATCAGGACCGACGCGGCGCGGTCGTCGAGTGACGAGCAGTCAAGAACGGTCGCCTCGCCGGAAAGCAACGCCGCGGCGTCGAGGGCGTCGGCGTCGAAAACGTCCCACGAGTCGGCAAGCGCGAGATGGTTTCGGGCGGCCCGCCGGACGCCGGCGTCGACCCCGGCTGCCTCGATGTGAGCCGACATACCATCGAGCGTGTCGGCCGCGGCCGCGGCTTCCCACAGCACCGACCCGACGGAACCCGTCGGCGAAAGGTCGAACAGCTCCGGCCACGCCGCCGGAGGGAGCGTCGACGTGGGGACCGCGGGTGAGTCGACAACGCGTGCGGGAACGGCCGACCCGGCCGCGAGGCCGTCGAACCCGCCCATCGGATCGACGACCACGGGTGCGACACCCGGCGCGCGCGCCGCGTCCTCCGCGAGAACGCCCAGCGTGTATGATTTGCCGTAGCCACGCTTGCCCACCACGAGCGCCGCATGAGGGGCGTCTAGATCCAGTCCGACCGCCGCGCCGTCGCTCCCGTCCGCGGCGCGGTACGTGCCGAGGCGGGCGGCGGGTCCCTCCCGTCGGCCGTTACGTCCGAGCACATGCACGGATCAGGCTGGTCGCCCGATCACGTATAAATCTGCACACGGAGATTCAAATGGGAGGCGGAGGCCAGCCCGGCCCATGTTCGACGCGTTCCGAGCGGACCGGCGAGCCATCGAGGGGCTACCGATCAGACTGGTTATCGCGCTTGTGATCGGCGTCGCCAGCCTGAGCGTGATGATGAACATGTTGACCGGCATTCAAGGGCTGTCGACGACGGAACTCGACGTACGCCCCGAACCGGAGGTGGTCGAACCGGGCGACCGGTCGATCGAACTCACGGTCGTCGGCGCGGACGGGACGGCCGTCGCGGACGCGACGGTGCTCGTAAAAAGCGGGAGCGCGGACCTCGACGGCGTCCGGACCGCGACCACCGGCGAGAACGGGGTCGCGACCGTCTCAGCGACGCCAGCGCTCAGGCCGAATCAGGACGAGGGGACGCTGCTGATCGAGGTGAAACCGCCCGCCGGGAGCGGCTACGTCGACCGACGGGGGAACACGAAGGTGCTGGTGGTGCGGGGGTAGGCGACGGCGACGCTCGCCGGCGGGGCCTGTGGCGGGCCCGTATGCACCCGCCGTCGATCCGTTCGTACCGGGACGGTTGTCGGGACAACCGGTGCGTTCTGCCGCCGTGTTGCTTTGCGGGAGGCCGTCGGGTCGTTCGAACCGCCGAGAAGCCCGCTCGGCGTCCGGCTGTCGGATCGTGACCGGTGTATCGTCGACCGGACGGCTTCGGCGGGGGGCGATGTCGTCGCGGCGTCGGTCACGCCGCTCGGGTCGGGGCGGGCCGACGGCGACGGGAGCTTGCGACGTGTCATCGGCGACGGTGGCCGCGTCCGCCGTCGAGTCGGTCGTCCCAGTCGATCCAGTTCTGTTCCCAGCCCGTCGGAGCGAAGTAGCCCTGTTGTTCGAACTCGCGGTCCTCGCGTTCCGTCCGGTTGCGCGCCATGCCGCCGGGCTGTTCGCCGTCGACGAGGAGTGGTGCGAACGTCGCAGTACCGAACTCCTCGACGATTCGGAACCCATCCGGCGAGTCGTCTGCCTCAACGGCGACGAGCGCCGCTTCGGGCAGCCCCATCGGCATCACCAGCCGGCCGTCCGGAGCGAGTTGATCGAGAAGCGAACGAGGCGGTCGGACCGCCGCCGCCTCGACGAGTACACGGTCGAACGGTGCGTACTCCGGAAGACCGTCCGCGCCGTCCCGGCGGTCGACGAGAACGCCGTCGTAGCCCGCCTCGCCTAAGTTGTGCCGGGCGTCGAGAACGAGACGGCGCACGATGTCGACGGCGTGAACGCGTCGCTCGCCGACGAGTTCGGCCAGAAGCGCCGCCGTGTAGCCGACACCGACGCCGACGACGAGCACGTCGTCTTCGCTGCCGGCGTCAAGGGCGTCGAGCAGCCGAGCGACCGTCTCGGGGGCCAACACGTCGCTCCCGGCGTGGTCGTCGGCACGGTTGTCGTACGGCCGGTCCTCAACGAACGACTGGCGTGGCACCGTTCGCATGGCCGTCCCCAGCCGTTCGTCGAGGCCGTCGAGGGCGTGAGCGACGCCGTCGACCATATCATCGCGCAACACCGCAGGGTCCATACTGACGGCTTGGGGCGAGCGCTTATCAACCGTACGCTCCGTTAGCTGTCGGGCGAGCGCATCGGGACGAACCGGACACCGCCGTGACGGCTGCGGTCAACCCCGCCATCGGCCCGGCGGGTCAGGCGAACGAGTTCCTGTCGGCCGCGGCCGACGGGGGCGATGATCCGGGCTCCCGGACGAACCTGCTCGACGACCGGACCGGGGGTCGACTCGGGGGCGCAGGTGAGATACGCGCCGTCGTAGGGGGCCTCGGCCGGCCAGCCGTCGAACCCGTCGCCGACCCGGACGCGAACGTCGTAGCCGAGTCGGTCGAAGCGGTCGCGTGCCCGGTCGGCAAGTGCGGGTTCGACCTCGACGCTGTACACCGTGTCGTCGACGAGTTCGGCCGTCACGGCGGCGTGGTAGCCACAGCCGGTTCCGATTTCGAGGATCCGGTCGCCGGGGTCGGGCGCGAACAGATCGCTCATCATCGCCACCATATGCGGGGCGCTGATCGTTTGTCCCTCGCCGATGGGGAGCGGACGGTCCTGGTAGGCCGCCTCCCGACACGACGTAGGGACGAACTCGTGACGGGGGACGGCACGCAACGCCCGCTCCGTGGCCGGACGGTCGATCCGCCCGGCGTCGACCAAACCGTCGACGAGGTCGGCACAGGCGCTGTCGAAATCCATATTCTTACCCTTACCACGGCGACCAGGCGGCCGGCGTGGCGTCGCGGGCGTACACCCGTTTCGTGTCCTTTGCGAAAACGGAGTCGCCCTCGTGGTCGAGTTTCCCGAAGCGGTACGCCGGGGCGTCGTCGCGGACCTGCACGCCCGTGACCTCGAACTCCTCGTCGGCGAACGACTCCGTCTCGCCGACGACGAACTCGTAGTCCCCTGGGACCGCAACCGCGACGCTCCGGGAGGCGTCCTCCCGGCCGTCGTTGGGATGGACGGTCACGTTGACGCGAACGTTGTCGACGGCGCGACTCCACAGCGTTTCGACCTCTTCTACGGCCGCCTCTTCGGCGCGGCTGTCGTCGCCGACCTCGATGGAGGTGAGCCGAACCTGCATGATCGCCTCGGGCGTGTCGACAACGAACTCGTCGCCGACGGCGACCGTCTCTCCGGCGGGAACGTCGAGTGTCGTCGACACCGACTCCTCGCCCTGCGAGACGACGACGTCGACGGTCGTCTCCCGTGGTGGCTCGTAGCGTTCCTTGTGGACGTGATCGCAGTCCGCACACCGGACGGTGACCTGGCCACCGGGTTTCAGTACCTCGTGGACGGTCGTTCCGTCGGTCGAACACGAGGGACAGGCGAGAGCGACGCGGTCGCCCGCGTCGGGGCCGGGATGTGTCATACCGACTGTAGCCGGTCAGGCGGTAAAAATCCGCCCTTCCGGCACGCGCCGCGTCATCGAAGAACGCGGCAGGCGTTGTGGCTACGCGACCGTCTCGGGGCCGGCCTCGGGGAGGTCGATCACCTCGCCGTCGGCGTATACCGTCGGGTTGCGGAGAATGCCGTCGAGATGAAGCGGTGCCTCGACGTCGCCGCCGATGCCCGCGTCGTCGCCGATGGCGATATGAACCGTCCCGGCGGCCTTCTCGTCTAACAGGACCGATCCCATCAGTTCGGTCACCCCGACGTTCGTCCCGATGCCGAGTTCGGCGAGGTTGGCGGCGTCGCGGCCGACGGTGTCGCGAGCCTGGTCGACCTGATCGCGAACGGCGTCGTCGGAGATGTGGGTGACGTAGCCGTCCTCGACCTCGAACCGGATCGGATCGTCGAGAAGCCCATGGGGCATCATCGTCCCGTCGACGACGTACGTCCCCGACGCGGTCTCAGGGCTGATGAAGGTCTCGCCGGCCGGCAGGTTCGAGAAGTCGCCCCGGTCGTGAACCAGCCCCGTGTCCGACAGCCACTCGCGGTCGCCGGGTTCGACCGTGAAGTCCGTCCCAGCGGGGGTCGTTACACGCACCTCGTCTGCGTCGGCGACCTGTTCGAGAATGGACAGACAGTGACGCTCGATAACGGCGTAGTCGGCGTCGAGGCCGACGGTCATCACGGCTTCGGTGATTCCGGGGAGGGTCGCGGCGCGCGCACCGGCGTCGGTCGCTCCCTGTCGGGCGCGAGTGTGGCTCAGGCTCTTTGTCGTCGGCGCGAGAACGACGTCGGCCGCGGCCATCGCCGACGCCACGGGTTCGGGCGGTTCGGTGCCGTGTTGTTCGCCCGGCGGGTACCGCAGGAGCACGGCGTCGTCGGTCACGTCGCTCGCGGCGTCGTAGAGGGCCTCGCCGATGGGCCGGCGCTTGTCGTCGGTAACGACGACACAGGATTCCCCGGTATCGATGGCCATACACTGGCGGATCGCCGTCTCGGCGGCCTCACGGAGTGTGTCTGACATGAACGTCAGTAGGGACGCACAGGGGTTAGCCCTTACCCTTAGCCGCCTCGGCCCACTCGCTCTCGGCGGCGGTGTCGTCGGTCATGATGACACGGCACCCAGTATAAGTGGACGGAACCGGTAGTGGAACCGTGTTACGGACGGCAATCGTCGGACTCGGCGAGGTGGCCCGGTGGCACGACGCCGCTATCGAGGGAACAGCAGGCACCGAACTCGTCGCTATCGCCGACGTTGACGAATCGAGACTCGACCGGTTCGCCACCCGGGCGGGCGTCTCGACACACACCGACCTCGACGCCCTGCTTCGAGCGGCCGACGTGGACTGGGTCCACATCTGTACGCCACTGCAAACGCATCACGACCTCGCCATGGACTGTATCGACCGCGGGATACACGTTCTCGTCGAGAAACCGTTCGTCCGGACCCGCGACGAGTTCGACGCACTGACCGAGGCCGCCGACCGGGAGGGTGTGCGAGCCACCGTCGTCCACAACCAAGCGTACTACCGTCCGTTCCGGGAGGCGTGCCGGCGTATCGAGTGCGGCGAGTTCGGCGAGTTACACGGCGTGTCGGTCCACTGGGCCGAGGACATCGACCCGCGTCGCCCGGATCGTGGCGACTGGGTGCTCGACCTTCCGGGCGGCGAGTTCGGCGAGGGCATCGTCCATCCCATCTACATCGGGTTGCGTGCCGCCGGGTATCCGGCCGACGAGTCGGCCGTGGGGGTGAAACGGATCGATACGATGGGCGATCAATCGATCGAGTTCGACGGGATCGCACTCTCGTATGTCACCGACGACGACGTCGCTTGCACGATCCAACACCACTCGGGGGTCCCGGACAGGCGGCGAGTCGAGTTCGTTGCCGAGAACGGCCACGTCGCCGTGGATATCGGGACACAGTCGGTCCGCACACACCGCGCCGGATACGGCCCAAACACGCCGTTTGATTACCCGATGGTGCGAGGGGCTCTCAGGGCCGTCCGAAACGGGGTTCGTGCGACCGCACGCGCGGTCGAGGAGACCGTGAGACAACGCCTCGTCACATCGTACGACCCTCATGACACACATACACCGGTCGTCCGCCGCGAGGCCGCGGCCATCCGTGGCGGTGGCGACGGGCCGACGCCACGCGCGGAGGCCGACTGGACCAACCGGCTGTTCACCATGCTCTGTAACGCCTGAGTGCCCCGTCTCGCTCGGACGAGCCGAAAAGCGAGCACACCGGGAGACAGCTCGCGGGCGTCGAGCGCCGACCGTCCATGGACCGGGCTCCCGTGGGCGGGCGGTGAGAACGTCGCTCGAAACCGTTTTCATCGTCGGCCGTCGACTCCGCGATATGACACGAGTCGGCGTCAACGGGTACGGAACGATCGGCAAACGCGTCGCTGACGCGGTGACGGCACAACCGGATATGGACCTCGTCGGCGTCGCAAAGACGCGCCCGAACTTCGAGGCGGAGACGGCCACGCGCAAGGGGTATCCGCTCTACGCCGCCGTCACCGACCGCGCCGACCGCTTTGCGGATGCCGGCCTCGAACTCGCCGGGACCGCCGACGACCTCGTCGCCGCGTCGGACGTGATCGTCGACTGTACGCCCTCCGGGGTCGGGGCCGAAAACGCCGCGCTCTACGCCGACCACGACACCCCCGCGATCTTTCAGGGCGGCGAGAACGCCGACGTGGCCGACGTGAGTTTCAACGCCCGTGGCAACTACGCCGAGGCCGTCGGAGCCGACTCCGCACGCGTCGTCTCCTGTAACACGACGGGACTCTCCCGGATCCTCACCCCGCTTGACGAGACCTACGGCGTCGAGAAGGCCCGCGTCACGCTGGTCCGCCGCGGCGGCGACCCCGGACAGACCGGGCGCGGCCCCATAGACGACATTCTTCCCGATCCGGTGACGATTCCCTCCCACCACGGCCCGGACGTGAACACGGTGCTCCCCGGCATCGACATCGATACGCTGGGCATGAAGGTTCCGGCGACGCTGATGCACACCCACAGCGTCAACGTAACCCTCGACTCGGCGGCGGACGCCAGCGACGTGGTCGATCTGTTCGAGAACGAACGCCGCCTCTTTGTTATCCCGCCGAGCGCGGATATCGACGGCGCGGGCAAACTCAAGGAGTTCGCCGACGACGCCGATCGACCCCGGGGCGACCTGTGGGAAAACTGCATCTGGGAGGCGTCGATCACGGTCGAGGGCCGGGACTGTTATCTGTTCCAAGCGATCCATCAGGAGAGCGACGTGGTGCCCGAAAACATCGACGCCGTCCGGGCGCTTCGGGGCGACGCCGACGCCGAGGAGAGCATGACGACGACCGACGAGTCGATGGGAATGGGCTTCGGGTACCGGGGGTGATCCGTCAGCCGGTCCGGTCGCGGCGGAGCGCGTCGACCGCGGGGAGCGACTCGCCGGTGAGCGCCCGAACGTACGCTCCGCCGGCGATGGAGACGTGCGAGAAGTACTCCTCGTCGATGCCGTACAGTTCGATCGCACGGGAGGTGTCGCCCCCGCCGACGACCGAAAAACAGTCCGTCGAGGCGATTGTCTCCAGAATTCCGACGGTGCCATCGGCGAACCGTTCGTCCTCGAAGACGCCGAGGGCACCTTTCACGAACACGACCGACGAGTCCTCGATAACGGCGCCGTACCGGTCGATTGTGTCCGATCCGATGTCGAGAAAGGGGCGGTCCTTCCGGACGCCGTCGAGGCGAAACTCGGTCCGCTCGCCGTCACGCTCGCCCGCCAGATCAGTGGGGAGAAGGATGCGGTCGCCACGTTCTGCGAGCAGTTCACGGATCCGGTCCTCGTTTGCCTCCCACTGGTGGTCGTACAGGTCCGTCCCGTCGACGTCGTACCCGACCTCGTGACCAGCGGCCCGGAGAAAGAGTTCGCCGACGATGCCGCCGAGCAGATAGTGGTCGATGGCCTCGTCAAGGGCGGTCATCACGTCGATCACGTCGGTCGCCTTCGCGCCACCCAACACCATCGTCACGGACCCGTCGAACTCACGGTTGGCGATGCTGGTGTTGGCCTCGTACTCCGCTTCCATGACACGTCCGCCGTAGGCCGGGAGAACGCGCGGGAAGCCGACCAGCGAGGCGTGGGCGCGGTGGGCCGCGGAGTAAGCGTCGTTGACATAACAGTCGAACTCTGAGGCCAGCGCCTGGACCAGATCACTCCGTGCGTGGACCTCCGGGTCGCGCTCGGGGAGTTCGTCGGTCGCCATCCGGACGTTTTCCAAGAGAAGCACCTCGCCGGCGTCGAGTCCGCGGATCGCCTCGACCGCCGACTCGCCGTAGACATCGTCGATGAAATGGATTGGTGCGCCGACGTGTTCGGCCAAAATATCTGCGTGTTGAGAAAGGGAGATAAACGACTCCTGGCCGGGGCGGCCTTGATGGGTCAGGACGGCGATACGGTGCCCGGCGTCGACGAGTTCCCGGATCGTTCTGGCGTGCCGGGAGAACCGGTGGTTGTCCTTGACGATGCCGTCCTCGATGGGCGAGTTGAGATCCACCCGGACGAGAACGCGGTTCCCGGACTCGATGTCGTCGAGCGTCTCGAACATTTTCTCATCTCCCCGATGATTGGTCGAGTATTTCAAACGGCCGATTCGGCCCGACGAGTGTCTCTCGTCGTGACATGAAGGACAGAAACTTTTTGAACGAGAACGGCTAACAACACTACATGAGAGGCGACGACCGCGACGACCCGTTCGGCGATATCTTCGACGAGATCGAACGGATGATGAACGAGATGACCGGAACCGGCGCTGGTGCAGGTGTCAGCCCCGACTCGGGGTTCGGTTCGGAAACCCACGTCGACGTCTACGAAGCGGACGGCCAACTCCGACTCGTCGCCGATCTGCCTGGCGTCGACAAGGATGGCATCGAACTGAAATGTGACGGGGAGACACTCACGATCAGCGCCGCGTCCTCCCGTCGCGAGTACGACGAGCGAATCCGCCTCCCGACCCGCGTCGACGAACACTCCGCGTCGGCCAGTTTCAACAACGGCGTCCTGCAGGTAACCATGGAGACGGTCGAGGACTCCGCCGCCATCGATCTCGAATAGGGTCTACCCGTCCTCGGCACCGTTGTCCGACCCCGCAGTCCGCTGGATCAACCCCGCCAACCGGTCGTAAAACTCGGGGACGTACTTTGTTGCGGCGTCGACCGTCGGCCGCGCGTTCGTCTCGGCGACGACGACCCGGCCGTCGGTCGCGAGAAGATCGACACCCAGATACGGCACACCGAGTGTCTCGGCCGCTTGCTCCGCGAGTCGACGGTGGTCGGCCGGGAGGTCGACACCACGCGCCTCCGCCCCACGGTGGACGTTGTGTTTCCATCGGCCGGCCGCTCGGTCGGCCTCGGGGAGGCGACGCTCCACCGCGCCGGCGTACGTCCCGTCGACGATCATCACCCGATAGTCGCGGGCATCGGGGAGATACTCCTGAAGCAGGAACGTCTTATCGCCCGTCGCGCGGTAGTCGTGGATCAGGTTCAGGTAGTCGACGATACCGAGCAGGGAGTCGACATCCGCCGCCTTCGCAACGCCGGTCCCCCGCGTCGTCGAGTTGGGCTTGATCACGACCGGCCACGAGAACCCCTCGACCGCGTCGGCGACGGCGGCCTCGTCGGCGGGGTTGGAAACCATCGTCGTCTTCGGCACCGGGAGGTCTGCCGCGCTCAGCGCGGCGATCACGCCTCCCTTGTTTCGCGAGGTGCGCACCGCCGTGCGGTCGTTCACCCACGGAAGGTCGTACAACGCCGACAGTGCCGTCCCCTCCGGCGTCCGCGAGGGAAAGACAAAGCCAGCGTCGAAGTGGTCCCCGGGCGGGGCGGTGAGGTCGATCGTTCGGCCCTCGGCGGGGAGGTGGGCCACCTCGATACCGCGTTCGGCGAGTGGATCCTGCAAGCGGTCGAACGTTTCGGCCCGGGTCGTCACCGCGAGACGAAGCATACATCACCCGCTGAGGGGTGGGGCGTCAAAAGTGCGCGGATCGGTCGGAGCGTGAGACGAGACGTTCTATCCGTCGGCCATCGTGCCGAACGCCTCGGTTGCGTCGGCGGGCACGTCGAAGTCGTGGAAGTGGTCGCCCTTCTCCTTGCTCAGGATGTTCAGCGCGGCCGCCGCGCCGTCGCCCGCGGCGATAACCGCCTGCCACTCCTCGAAGCGAACCATCGCGCCCGTCGCGTAGGCGTCCGCGACGCTCGTCTCCATATCGACACCCACGTCGACGACGCCGTCGTCGGTCATCGCACAGCCGAGGTCCTCGGCGAGGCTCCGGTCGGCACCCGTCGCCAACACCAGATACGACGCCTCGTACTCGCCGTCGTCGGTCGTCACGGCGAAGCCGTCGCCACCGTCCTCAACGTCCGCCACCGCCTCGCCCTGTCGACGGTCGGCGCCGAAGTCATCGGCCTGCTGACGTGTCACACCCATGAACTCGGTGCCGCCGATGGAGCCGATGCCCGGGTAGTTGAACAGATGTGCCTTGTGCATCCACGTCTCGTCGGTGCCGAAAACGGTGACGTCGAGTCCGTTCTTGGCCGCAAACAGTGCCGCACTCAGGCCGGCGGGACCCCCGCCGACGACGAGTACAGATGTCATGCCTTCGTATGCGCCGGCCTGACTGAAATATGTGGCTCCGGGGGGCTGTGGCCGCCGGGCGGGTAGGACGCGACGACGCTACACCCCGCCGTCCGGTGTCAACGTCACCCGCACGACGTCGCTGGCGGCAGGGTACTCGTAGCTGTCGTCGACGTCGGCGAGGCGGCGCACGACGCCGTTCTCGTCGGCTCCTTGCGTCGGGGTATCCTGTGCGGGTGCCTGATCCGGGCCCTCCCCCGGCGGCGTGTTCGGCTCCGTCCCCGCGTCCCAGAGATCAACGCGCTCTGTCACGTCGCCGTCGGGCCACAGTTCGACACCCAACGCCGGCGCGACGAACACGTCGTTCGAGGGGACGAACATGCTCGCAAACGAGAGTCGCTGACCGGGGGCGGCCTCGATGTCGAACTCGAGCGCACCACCGGGTGCGATCGGTGGCGCGCCGGGCACCTCACCCATCGGGTCGGCGGGGTCCGCGACGGTGTCGTCGGGGGTGTACGCCCCCGCGGCGACGACGCCCATACGCCCCGCTTGTTGTTGGAGTTCACCCAGCAGTCCGGGTTCGTTCTCGAAGCCGGTTGGTGTGCCGGCCTCCGCCAGTGCTTCGAGGCCGGTCGACGCCGCCTCGCCCTCGGTGAACAACGGGTTCTCGTCGGTGTGAATCGCGAACGCACCCGGTGTGAGCCAGATCGCCCCGCCGGTCGGCGTCTCCGCGCCGTAGAAGTCGGTCGGGGCGACGTTCTCTACCCTGACGGTGACCGTAACCGACGCCAGTTCCTCGTCCATGGTGTCGGTATCGGTCATCCCGTCGTCCATCGGCTCCGGCTCGGTCATCGCGTCCGTCTCGGTCATCTCGGTGTCCATCGACTCCGACTCGGTGCCGGTCCCACCGCCGCCGTCTCCGTCGCCGTCGGCGCCGCTACATCCGGCGAGCGCCGCGATGGTCGTGCTTCCCACGACCGCGAGGAACCGTCGTCGTGATGAATCGTCTGACATCGCGTCCGGGACGGGGACCGGGGACCGAAAGTAGATTTTTCAATATGTGTCGGGGATGTGGACAAAGGGCGTCTAGAATCGGTCGCAACTGGATCCGTCGGCTGTCGCGTTTCAGTTCTCGCTTCCCTCGTCGTCGAGTCGCTCCTGCCACCCGCGGACCCGCGTCATGAGGTCGACCGGCGACGTCTCGGCGACCGACAGCGCCTCGAGTTCCGAGAGCACCGCCTCCGTCTCCGGGTCGATGCCGCCACCGTCGGCGTCGGCCGCTGAGTCGCCGCCGGCCGACGCCGATCCGAACTCGCCGGCGCCCAGATCGAACACCGCCTGTGTCGTTTCCGTTCCCGTTCCGGGTTCCCCACCCCGAGCCTCGATGGCCCGATCCTCGCGGAGGCGGTCGAGCACCTCCCGGGACCGATCGACGACGGGCGCGGGAACACCCGCCAGATCGGCGACATGAACGCCGTAGCTCCGGTCCGAGGGCCCCTCCTCGACGGTTCGGAGAAATGTGATGTCCTCGTCACCGCCGTCATCGCCGGCGACGGCGACGTGGACGTTCTCAACGCGAGGGAGATGGTCGGCAAGCGCCGTCAGTTCGTGGTAATGGGTAGCAAACAAACAGTGACAGTCGAGTTCGTTGTGGATGTACTCCGTCGTCGCCCACGCGATGGAGATGCCGTCGTAGGTGGCCGTCCCGCGTCCCACCTCGTCCAGAACGACCAGTGACTCCTCCATGGCCGAGTGGAGGATGTTGCTCAGTTCCGCCATCTCGACCATGAACGTCGATCGGCCGCCGGCAAGTTCGTCGAGGGCGCCCACACGGGTGTAGATGCCGTCGACGACGCCGACCGTCGCGGATCGCGCGGGGACGAAACTCCCCGCCTGTGCCAGCAGGACGATCAGCGCCGCCTGTCGCATGTACGTCGACTTGCCGGACATGTTGGGGCCGGTGACGAGCAGAAAGCCCCGGTCCTCGTCGAGTTCGAGGTCGTTCGGGACGAACTCCGTCGTCCGCTCGACCACCGGGTGGCGGCCGGCCTCGATACCGAGCGGTCCCGGTTCAACCACCTCCGGACGACACCAGTCGTTACCGGCGGCGTGGGTCGCAAGCGACCTCAAGGCGTCGACCGTCGCCAGCGTTCGTCCCACGTCCTGAAGGAGGTCCGCGTGGGTCGCCACCCGGTCCCGAAGGTCGACGAAGAGGTCGTACTCCAGTTCGGCGCGGGCGTCCTCCAGTCGAAACAGGTCCCGTTCGCGCTCGGCGAGTTCGTCGGTGGTGTATCGCTTCGAGTTTTTCAGCGTCTTGATCTCGCGGTAGTCGTCGGGAACCGCGTCGGTTTCGGAGTTGCCGACCTGGATGTAGTAGCCGTCGGTCTTGTTGCGGTCGACCTGTAGGTGTGTGATCCCCGTTCGGGCCTTTTGTCGGTCGGCCAGCCCCTCCAGCCACTCGTGTGCGTCCCCGTACCGATCGAGAAGGTCGTCGAGGTCGGCGTCGTACCCCCGTCGGAACAGACCGCCCTCCGTGACCGTCCCCGGTGGCTCCTCGACGAGTGCGTCGTCCAACTCGGCTCGGAGCGTTTCGGCGGCCTCCCCGTCGGGGCGGTCGACGATCCGGGGGAGCGGCGAGTCGGTGAGCCCGGAGTCGTCGACTGCGTCGGCGAGCGCCGGCAGGACGGCCAGCGTATCCCGGACCGAGAGCAGGTCGTCCGCGTCCGCGCTCCCACTGGTCGCCCTCGCCGCGAGACGTTCGAGGTCGTAGGCGTCGTCGAGAACCTCCCGAACACGGTCGCGGGCGAGCGTCGCCTCAACGAGCGCCGCCACGCCGTCCAACCGGCGGTCGATCACCGTCCGGTCGCGACGGGGACGCGTCAGCCACTCTTCGAGCCGACGCCGGCCGGCGCTCGTGACGGTGTGATCGACCGTCGCCAGCAGCGATCCCTCACGGTCGCCGTGCATCGTCTCGACGAGTTCGAGGTTGCGCTGGGTCGTCGCGTCGAGGTTGAGGTGGTCGCCAGGGTCGTACGCTTGCAGTCGGGTCAGCGCGTCGAGAACACCGATGCCCGTCTCGGAGACGTACGCGAGGGCGGCCCCCGCGGCGGCAACGGCCGCGCGGTCGTCGAGCCCGACGCTGTCGAGAGCGGCGTCGCCGAACTGGTCACACAGTCGGCGCTCGGCCCGGCCGGGGGCGAACGCGGCCGGATCGTGGTCTGTCACCGAGGCGTCGGTCCCCTCCCGGACGCCACGCAGGAGGTGACCGTCGTTCTCGTTCTCGCGGAGCGTCGGTCCCAGCAGAACCTCGACGGGGTCGAACCGGTGGAGTTCGGCCCGCGCCGTCGCCGCCGACGGCGTCGACGTGACGCGGAACGCGCCGGTCGTCACGTCGACAAAGGCGAGACCGTAACGACCGTCAACGGCCGCGATTGTGGTCAGAAACTGTGCCGTCGGGTCCGTCGTCTCCAGCAGGGTTCCGGGTGTGACGACACGGCGTATCTCGCGGGCGTGACCGTCCGACGTCTCGTACTGGTCGGCGACGGCGACCCGGTAGCCGCGTTCGACGAGCGTCTTTAAATAGGGTGTGAGATCGTCGACCGGCACGCCGGCCATGGGGTACGTGGCCCCGTGAGAGGACTTTTCGGAGATCTTCAGGTCGAGTTCGTCGCCGACGAACTCGGCGTCCTCCGCGAAAAACTCGTAGAAATCGCCACACTGCATCGCCAGCAGATCGGCATCCGTCTCCGCTTTCAAATCGAGAAACTCCCCGACGATTCCGTCCGCGGTCATACCTCCAGTCCGGCCGTGGTCGGGTAAAACGCTGTGGGTCTCTTATGTCTCGGTGGCATCGAGTAACGCAAACACCCGCTCACCCAGTTGTTCCGGCGTCTCGGCGACGATTTTGATCGTCGCCTCCTGACCCACGGCGCCGCGGTCAAGCACCGCGACGGGCGTCCGGGCGTCGGTATCGACCGCGTCGAACGCCTGCTTGACGCGCCACCCCATCGTCCCGCCCGTGTCCTCGGATTCGGCGTCGCGGTCGGACGCCGTCACCGGCCCGTCCAACTCCCCGGTTGCCGCCTCCGTCCCGTCGTCGAACCGGCAGTTGACGGCGAACCGGGGGTCGGGGTCGAACTCTCGGGCCGCGAGCAGAAAGCGGGCGAGGTGACTCGCCGCGCCGAGTCTGACACCACGGTTGGGCGCGACACCCGAGAAGGTGCGCGTGATCCGGCCCTCGACGGCGGCCGTCTCGCCGACCGCCTCGGCGTACTCCGTCGCGCCGACGACGTTCATCCCAACCTCCGGGACCAACCGGGAGACGTCGCGGTCGACAAACGCCTCGACCACCTCCGCAACATCGGTCATCGTCCGGTGGCGATCGGCGGCCTCGCGCAACGCTGCGAGGTGGTGGACCGACCCCGGCCCCTCGCCCACATCGAGGCCGTAGCGGACGGCCCGCTCCATGAACGTCGTCCCCGCCTCGACGGCGTAGGGCAGGGTTTCGCCGTGGGCGAGGTGGGCGGCGATA
>NZ_JAQCNJ010000016.1 GCF_028275055.1 Haloplanus sp. | reverse complement strand
CGTCGAGATGGCGTCACCCTGCGCTTCGAGGATCTGGCTTTGTTTTTCACCTTGTGCACGGATGATGTTCGACTGTTTTTCACCTTGGGCGCTTTCGACGGCGCTCCGGCGTTCACCCTGTGCTTCGAGAATAGTCGCTCGACGGCGGCGCTCCGCGCCGGTCTGTTGTTCCATCGCCCGCTGGACCTCCTGACTCGGGTTGACCTCGCGGACCTCGACCGACTCGACGCGGATCCCCCAGTCGTCGGTCGGTTCGTCGAGTTCCCTTCGGATGCGGGCGTTGATCTCCTGTCGTTTGTTCAGCGTGTCGTCGAGTTCCAGGTCGCCGATCACCGCCCGAAGGGTGGTCTGGGCGAGATTCGAGACGGCCGTCTTGTAGTCGTCGACTTCGAGAAACGCCTTCTTCGCGTCCATCACACGAAGATAGACGACGGCGTCGGCGGTCACCGGTGAGTTGTCCCGCGTGATCGCCTCCTGTCGGGGGACGTCCATCGTCTGTGTCCGCATGTCGAACCGGAACGTCCGCGAGACAAAGGGCGGGACGAAGTTGATGCCCGGGTCGAGCAGACCGCGGTACTCGCCGAACACGGTGAGTGCCTCCTTGTCGTACGCGTCGACGAACCGAACCATCTGCGAGACCGTCACGACCGCGAGGACGAGTACTAGCAGGCCGACGGTACCCAGAAACGGGACGGAGAACTGTAGCGGGACCCAGTGGGGCATACACCGGGGATTAGGAGTGTCCCCACCTCAAGGGGGCGTGTTTTCACCGGGTGTCGGGGTTGTCATTATTCGAGAGACAGGGGCGTGTCGCCTACGTACCGACGCCGCTCCGGAAGCCCCGTCGGACGGTCATGGCGTGGGTGTAGTCCGACTCGGAGAGGACGCCGACGGCGGTCCCGCCCTCCTCGACCAATGCGGTCATCGTCCCGGCCCCGTTCAACAACGATAACGTGTCGAAGGCGTCGGCCGTCGACTCGACTCGGGGAACCTCCCGTACGATGGACGCGACACGGGTCGTCCCGTGGTCCCCGTTTCGGGCCTTCTTCAGGTCGTCGAGGGTGACGACGCCGACGACGCCCCCACCGTCGTCAGTGACGAAGTGGACGGTGTTTCGGTCCCGGAGCATCCGGTCGCCGAACGCTTCGAGTGTCGCGTCGGCGGACACGGTCGCCGGGTCGCGCGTCATGATGTCGCCGACGGTGATGCCGTCGAGCAGTTCGTCAAGGAGGACGCTTCGGGACTCGGTCGTCGCAGCCCCGTAGATGAAGAAGGCGAGGAGGATGAGGATGAGTTGGAAGTTGAGAACCCCGACGATGGCGAAGAGGAAGGCGAAGGCGACGCCGACGCGGGCGGCGATGCGGGTCGCGGCGCCGTACGGACGGTTACGGGCGAGGAGCGCACGGAAGATCCGGCCGCCGTCCATCGGGAACGCGGGCAGGAGGTTGAACCCCGCGAGGAGGAGGTTCGTGAGCGCCAGGTAGCCGAGAACGAAGCGGGGGACCTGTAGGGCCATCGGCGCGACGAGGCCGGCCGCGTAACAACCGCCGGCGACGAGAACGCTCGTGACCGGGCCGGCGATGGCGATCCAGAACTCGCGGTCCCACTCCTTGGGCATCGATTCCAGCGCCGCCATCCCACCGAGAATCCAGAGCGTGATCGACTCGATCCCGATATCGTACCGCAGAGCGACCCACGAGTGGCCGAGTTCGTGGATGGTGACGCTCACGAACAGGCCGACCGCCGCCACGACGCCGATGAACCACGGCGTCGCGCCCGCACGGAGTCGCGTGAGGTCGAACCCGACTCCGGTGGACCGCTCGATGAGGCCGGCGTACAGTTCGATCTGTTGGCCGCTTCCGATGAGCCACGCGAGGATCGGAAGAAAGAGTAACAACGAGGTGTTGACCCGGATCGGGATGTCCCAGATGGTCGTGATCGTATAACTACGCACATGAGGTAGTGGGGCTCGGGACGGTTAGTTCGACGGGACCCGGAAAGCCGGGGGAACGCGGCCACCGAACGGCGACGCGGCGTCACCGGTCGCAGGCTCTTAGACCGCCCGGACCCACAGATCGTAGCCGACGCCGACGGCAAGCAGCGCAACCGGAAGCGATACCGGGATCCCGCCGAGACCCCCGAAGTCGGCATCGAGTGCGACGGCCGTGACCACGAGAACAACAGGAACGGCCACCCCGCCGGCGAGCACGGCCCCGAGGGGTCGACGCCCCGTCCGGAGGTAGCCGATCCCCCACGCAAGCAGGCCGGGACCGGCGAGAACAAGCCCGATGAGTCCGAGTAGAACGGCGAACAGGACATTCAGCGTGCCGGTTGGGTCACCCTCGCCGTTCGAGGCGAGCAACACGGTGGTAAACCCCACGAGCGCCGCGCCAACAAGCGCCACAACGGCGAACCAGCGGTGCCACCGCGCCATCCGCTCCCGGTCGCGGTGGAAAAGCGCAACCAGTCCGGCGAGTGTCAGAAGCACCGCGGCGGTCGACACGGCAGGGATGACCGTCCGTTCGATCCACAGGGGACTGTACGTCAGGGGATCGAAGACGTAGGAGTCGGTGGGCATCGGCCCGAACCAGCGCGCGGGGATCGACGCGGCGACGACACAGACACCGCCGAGAACGGACACACCGCCGGCGACCCTGTGACCGGACACCAACACGGTCACGCACCCCCGACAGCAGTGATGGTTCCGAGTCGGTCCGCAACCACGAGGGCCCGGTCGAGAACCGCCGGCGGGAGCGTCCGCCCGGCGCTCGCAAAGGCCCACGTCGCCTCGCCGAACCGTTGCGTAAACGCGACCAGACGGGCTGATGAGCCCCCGCTGAGATCGTCACCGGACCGGACGGCGAGGGCGTGTCCGTCGGCGGCGGCGGCGACGGCTCCCTCGCCAACGGAGGAACACCACCGCGGCGAGGGCGACCCGCCGTCGGTACGGTCGAAGGCAAAGGTGGCGTCGCCGGCCTCTGCGGGCCGTTCGACGGCGTACACCGTCCGGTCGGTGACGACCGGCGCGGAGAACGCACGTCCCGAACCGCGGTCGGCGGTCCAGCGCTCCGTCCCGTTGTTGAGGCTGAGACCGACGAGTCCCTCGTACGTGCCGAGGTAGACGGTCCCGTCGTTGACGACGGGGTAGGATCGGGAGCGGACGGGAGCCTCCCACAGGCGGTCGCCGGTCGCCGCGTCGACGGCGGTCACCCCGTCCCCGACGGCGACGACGGTGCCGTCGGCGGCTGCAAGGGGCGGTTCGCTCACCGCGCCGGCGGTGGCCGACCAGCGCTCGTTCCCGCCAGGGGTCAGGGCGACGACGCCGTCGGCGGTGGGGAGAACCGGCCCGCCGTCCACAAGCGTCGGCGGCCCCGTCATCGACGCCGCGTACCGCCAGTCTACCGTGCCGTCGTCGGGCGCGAGAGCAAAGAGGCCGTCCGTTGTCGCCACGAAAACGGCATCGTCGCCGGCGACGGGGGGTGCGAATTCGCGGCCCTCGCCGACCGGACGACCCACGTCCGTGTTCCGCCAGCTGGTCGATCCGTCACGCAACGAGAGGGCGGTGGCACCCATCCCGGTCACGAGATACACCCGACCATCGGCGACGGTAGGTGGACTCGTTCCGGCGTTCACCGACTCGGTGTCCGGCTTCGGGAGTGTCGTTCGCCAGCGGAGCGACAGGGGGTCCGTCGGCGTCCGGTGGGGTCGCGCGTTGCCGGTGTTGCCGGCGTCGAAGCGGAGGGTCGGCCACGACCCGTCGGGGAGACGGTCAAAGCCGGAGCCGACGTCGCCGGTGCCGAACACGACGTCCGGATCCGGCGAGTCGGAGTCCGGACACGACGACGAACACCCGGCGAAACCGAGAACGACCCCGGTCGAGAACGTCCCGAGAAGGGTTCTGCGGTCGATGGAGGGCGAGGACATCGACCGGAGATTACAACACCGGAATCAAAATTCCCTCGCTTCGGAATCACAGGGGCGGTGATCGAAGGACCTGGCGGTGACCGGCGGCGACCACAAACGGTTAAGCACCACGCCCGCTACGGGAGTGTATGACAGACACGCCGGTCAGCGATGTCATGACCACGCCGATGCTCACGCTCGATGCGGAGACGACCGTTGCCGAGGCCGCACAAGGGATGGCGGAGGCGGGAATCAGGTCGGTCGTGGTTACCGGCGAGGCCTGCCGCCCGGAGGGCATCTTCACCTCGACGGACGTGCTTCGCGTCGCCGCCGACGGCCACGCCCCGACCGACGCCACCGTCAAGGAGTATATGACGACGCCCGTGGAGACGGTGGCGCCGGACGAACCGATCCCCGTCGTTGCCCGGCGGATGGTCGAAAGCGGTATTAGCCACTGTCCCGTGACCGACGCGAACGGAAACGGTGTCGGCATCCTGACGACGACGGACCTGACCGAGGCGTTGTCGGCGACGGACGCGCCCGTACAGTCCGGGTGACGGGACGCCCGGACGAGCGGAGCCATCCCCCTGTGGGATAACGTTTACCGGGTAGTGTGCCGAGAGACCGGCATGGCGATAGACATCGAAGGTGCCCTGACGTACCCGACGGAGTCGGACGACTGGGTCAAGACCCTCCTCATCGGCGGCCTGCTCACGCTGTTTGCGGTGTTGATCGTCCCGGCATTTTTCCTGTATGGCTACCTGGTCCGGGTGCTCCGTGCGGGGATCAACGAGGCCACGGAGCCACCGGCCTTCGACGACTGGGGCACACTGCTCCGAGAGGGTGTGGTGGCGGTCGGGATCCTGTTGGTCTACCAGTTGGTCCCGTTGCTCGTCGCGGCCGTGACCGTCGGCGGATCGCTCGTCGCCCTCGGGACCGGGTCGGAGGTCGGCGGAGCCATCGGTATCGTCGGTGTGGTCACCGGGCTGGCGTTGTCGGGGCTGGTCGCACTCGCGTTCGGCTATCTGACACTGATTGCGCTTGCGAACTACGCGCACGTCGGAACGGTCGGGGCGGCCTTCGAGGTGAGCGTCCTCCGGACGGCCGCGGTCGACAGCGACTACACCGTCGGGTGGCTCTACGGGGTCGGCGTCCTGATCGGCGCGACGGTCGTCTCGGGGATCATCGGGTTCATTCCGCTTCTCGGCGCGGTCGCCGGTGCGTTCGTCACCTTCTACGGACAGGTCATCGCGGCGTGGCTCTGGGGGAACAGGTTCGCGGACGCGATGGGGGTCGGCGGCGCGACCGGGACGAACGACGGCGACGGTCCGGTGTGGGTCTGACGACGGACGACCGCCAACCACAACGCTGAAGCGCGGTCCCGACGGCGTAGGAGTATGTCCACGGTCGCCGACCGCTTCGGCACCGACCCGGAACGGCTCTGGGTCGGGACGGTCCTCGGCCTTCTCGTTGCGCTGATCAGCGGATCGCTCGCCTTCCCGCGAACCGTCTACGACGGCTTCATCTGGCACTACTTCTGGGGGCCGGTGCAGGCCGACGCCAACGCCGCGGTCTGTGCCGTCCGCGAGGGCGGGACGACCCGGTATCTCTTCGACACGGCGGCGTGTTCCGCGGCGGCCGAACCCGTCGCGTACCCCGGTTACACGCTCGTCTCCGAGGTGGGCTATGTCGTTGTGCTGCTGATTGCACTCGCCGGCCTCGTCTTTCTGCTCAGGCGTTTGGAAGTCGGCACCGATCCCGGACTGTTCTACGCGTTGATCCCGTTCGTCTTTTTCGGGGGCGCACTCCGCGTCGTCGAGGACGCGACGGACACGGGCGGAGCGGATGCCCTGCTCACATACCCGCTGAACACGCTCATCATCAGCCCCGTCATCTACTTCACCGTCTTCGCCGTGACGCTTCTCGCTCTGCTCGCGAGCGTGGCGCTCGCCCAATGGGGCCTCGTTGACCGGTACACGCGGCCGCTTTTGATCGGCGGTGGCGCGGTGCTCACAGCGAGCCTCGGCTTTCTCGTCTGGACCGCAGTCTCGCCGGACCGGCCGGGTACGTTCCACCCGCAGGTGTTGGCCGTCATCCTCGTCGGCGCAACGGCGTCGGCCGGCCTCACCTGGGGGGTAATAAAGCGGTTCGCGCCCGAGATCAACGCAGGGACCGGTACGGTCGGGGTGGTCGTCATCTGGGGCCACGCCATCGACGGCGTCGCCAACGTCGTCGGCTTGGACTGGATGGTCGCACTCGGTGCTGGACCGAACCTCGTCCCAAAACACCCGGTTAACCGCGCCATCGTCGAGATTACAGCCGCGACACTCCCCGCGTCGGCTCTCGCGGTCGTCGGCGACACGTGGCCGTTTCTCGTCGTGAAACTCGTCGCCGCGACGGCCGTCGTCTGGCTGTTCGACGACCGGATCTTCGCGGAAAGCCCACAGTACACGATCCTTCTTCTCGTTGCCATTCTCGCAGTCGGGCTGGGGCCCGGCACGCGGGACATGCTCCGGGCGACGTTCGGCGTTTAGGGGTACGGGTGGAACGGGCGGTCGAGTCGGGGTTCGTATCCGAGGTCACGAGGCACCGTCTCCGCTCGCCCGCCGAAGTACGGGTCGCCGACGAACAACGGCTGGGCGGTCGGGGAGCAGACACGGACGGCCTCGAATCCGAGGTCGGCCACGTCGGCCGTCGTGATCCTGGCGGCGTAGGTAGACAACCCGGCGTCGACGACCCGTGAGACGACAGCGTCGAGTTCGGCCTCGGCCGTTGGGATCGTCTCGGGGCCGACACTCGCGGCCGGGACCCCGTCGTCGGGGGCCGTCAGTTCCCGCGCCGCCGGCGGGAACTCGGCGTAGCGGGCGATTGCCCCCTCCTCGTCGGCCGCGTCGTCGGGGCCCATCGCCCGGAGTTCCATCCAGTTCTGGAGCGCCTCCGCGAGCGCCGACCGGGTCGCCGCCGTCGCGTCGAGGTCGGCCCCCGACCCGACGGCGAAACGGGGCCACGCGCCGTCGCGGTGGACGGCGACGGCGACGACGGGCACGTCCACGTCGGCGGTGATGAGAACGGGCGAGACCGACAGCGCCTCGGCGCGGGCGCGGGCAACGAGCGCCTCGAACCGCTCGTCGTCGACGACCAGCCCCAACGGCTCGTACGTCGAGTACCACGAGAGCATCGCGGCGTCGCGCTCGATCACCTCGTACAGCCCGGAGAGCAGAGCGTCGAGGCCGTCGGTGCCGAGGCCGAGGCCGGTCGTGATCGCCGGCCGGTGGCGCGCTTCCGGCGGCGGGTAGTGGACGAACTCGGCGGGAAGGGACACGGGGGCACCGGTCGAGAGGTTCTCACCGGGCACCCACGCGGTCGCCCCCTCGGCGGACGAGCGGTCGTCGGGGGCGACGAACGACCCGGGGTCGACGGCGCGGGTGCCCGCCTCGGCGTCGAACTCGGCCCCGCGGTAGACGCCGGCGCAGTAGCGCTCGAGTCCCTCGCCGAGCGCTTTCATGAACGCTCGGTCCCAGTCGGTGTCGACACCGGCGGCAAAGGAGCCGGCCCGCGCGTCGCTGTACACGGTCGTGTCGGCGGTGGCCGCGATGTAGTACGGCACGGGGAAGGATTCGCGTTCGCCCACGCCGGTGAGGAGACCGAGACGGTCGTCGACGGCGCGTTCCGCGTGGTCGATGGCGTCGGCGAGGCTTCGGTCTACGGTCGTCCGCCTGAGGTTGCGGTCGCGGTCCGCCGGATACGGGGCCGCGAGCAACTCGCGCTCCTCGCCCGGCACCTCGACGACCGTTCCGGCCACGTCCGCCCCGGACAACAGTGAGACGGCGCGGTGACCGGCCACCGCGCCGGCGAGGCGGACGGCGCTGCGACCTCCCGTTGGGTCGCCGTCGTCGGGCGGCCCGTCGGCGGCCGAGTCGACGCGCTCCCGGAGGTCGCGATACCCCACGCCGTCGGCGAAGACGCTGACTGCGGCGTCGAGATCCGGCCGGGCGTATCCACCGAGCCCGCCGATTTCGACGGCGAGCCAGCGTGTCGCCACGTCGTCGGCTGCCTCGAACGCCGGCGCGCCGGTGGGGGCGATAACGACCCCGAGTGGATGGGAGCCGAGTTCGGCCGGCGCCGTCGTTGTCGCGTCCGTGTCCTCAAAGGCGGCACGGGCCGACTCGGCGGCCGGCCCGCTCCCCGCGATACCGATATCCATGCAACGGCCGAGACGCTCCGCGAGCAAAAACTGTGGGTCGTCAGGCCGACTGGCTGAGCGTCACGGCAGCGAGTTCGGCCGCAGACACCTCGTCGAACCGGTCGGTGTTGAGTTTCAACCGGAGCCGTGGGCGTCCCACGTCGATGGGGACCTTCTCGGTGGTGATGAGCCCCTCCTCCTCGAGGGCGGTCTTTGTCCGTGAGAAGGTCGCCTTGCTCGCGATGCCGACGTCCTCACCCCACTTGCTGATGTCGTACAGCAACACATCGTTGTGCCCCGCAACGAGGAGGGTGAGCGTCACCTCGTCGAACTCACCGGCGGTTTCACGGGCCGACTCGACGGCGTCGAGGGCGTCGTCGAAGTCGGCACGGGTTTTTCGACCGATTTCGGCGCCGAGCGTCTCGCGGACCCGCGACAGGGGCGGTGTCCGGAGGTCGAACACCGACGCAACGTCCCACTTGGTGTCGTAGGTTTCGGTGACCGCCTCAACGAACGCCTCGTCGTCGTCGCCGAGGGCGGCAACACGGTCACCGACCGACACGACCGACCACACGGCGTCGTCGGTGACGAGAAGACTGCCGCTGTCGACCGCCGTCCCCGTCCGGACCGAGAGAACGCCCGATTCGATCAGATCGGCCGCGTTGCTCGCCACGACGAAATCGTCCATCACCTCCTTCAACAGAACCGCATCCGCCAGTACGCGAACCGTGGGCGGTGTCTCGGCCGCCGCGGCGACGGCGGTGAGTGCCTCGACGGCCTCCGCGGTCGGATCGACCAGCAACAGGTCGTCCGTGGATTCAAGCGCCGCCTCCAGCACCCCCTCGAAGGTTTCCCCGTGCAGATTCGACCCGGCAACCATGGTTGGATATCAGACTATTCGTATTTAATTTTAACGCCGGTGTCGGTTCGTAACAGAGTTTGTTTACCAGTCTCGTTGTGTGAATTATCCGAACGGGGGCCGGAGGAGGGCGGTGACCGGGGGATGGAGAGACAGGTTTATGCCTCCGTTGTACCGCGAGTTGGTATGGACTACAGCCACGTTCGAGCCACCGACCCGGCGGTGGCCGGCGCCATCGACGACGAGACGGATCGCCAGCGGACGACCCTCTCGATGATCGCCTCGGAGAACCACGCGAGTCGGGCCGTCATCGAGGCACAGGGAAGCGTTCTGACGAACAAGTACGCCGAGGGGTATCCCGGCGAGCGCTACTACGCGGGCTGTGAGTTCGCCAACGTCGCCGAGGAACTCGCCATCGAACGCGCCAAAGAACTGTGGGGGGCCGAACACGTCAACGTCCAGCCACACAGTGGGTCACAGGCCAACATGGCCGTCTACTTCACCGTTCTCGATCCGGGCGACCGCATTCTCTCGCTCGAACTGGAGGACGGCGGCCACCTCAGTCACGGCCACCCGGCGAACTTCGCCGGCCAACTCTTCGATGTCGAACATTATCGTGTCGACCCGGAGACGGGGTATCTCGACTACGAGGGGCTGGCCGACACCGCCGACGAGTTCGATCCCGACGCCATCGTCTCCGGGTTCTCGGCGTATCCGCGGCGGGTCGACTGGGAGCGTGTCGACGCCGTCGCGGACGCCGTCGGTGCATACCACATCGCCGACATCGCCCACATCACCGGTCTCGTGGCCGCGGGCGTCCATCCTTCGCCCGTCGGCGTCGCCGACTTCGTCACCGGCAGCACCCACAAAACGATCCGGGCCGGCCGCGGCGGGATGATCATGTGCAGCGAGGAACACGCCGACGCTATCGACAACGCGGTGTTCCCCGGCGTCCAGGGCGGACCGCTGATGCACAACATCGCTGGCAAGGCCGTCGGGTTCCGCGAGGCACTCGACCCATCGTTTGAGTCGTACGCCGAGACGGTGGTCGCGAACGCCCGCACGCTCGCCGAGACGCTCGCCGACCACGGCCTCTCCGTTGTCTCGGGCGGCACCGACACCCACATCGTTCTCGTCGACCTGCGGGATTCCCACCCGGATCTCTCCGGCGGCGACGCAGAGGCGGCGCTGGAACGGACGGGCATCGTCCTCAACGGCAACACCGTCCCCGGCGAAACCCGGTCGCCGTTCGACCCCAGTGGGATCCGCGCCGGGACGGCCGCACTCACCACGCGTGGCTTCGATGAGGCCGCCATGGAGACGGTCGGCGGCCTGATCGCGCGCGTTCTCGACGCGCCCGACGAGGAGGCCGTCTTGACCGAGGTGAGCGACACCGTCGACGAATTGTGTGCCGCCCATCCGTTGTACGAGGCGGAGTGAGCCGCTACTCGACGGTCGTTTTGATGACCGTCACCGGTCTCTCACAGAGACGAACCACGCGGTCGGTGACACTCCCGAGGAGGCTACGGTACTCCTCGGGGTGACGGCGCGTTCCGAGAACGATCAGATCAACGTCGTTGTCCGTGGCGTAGTCGACGATCACCTCGTGTGGCCGGCCGCGTCTGAGCGTCTCGACCGTCTCAACGCCGTCGTCCGCCGCCCGTGCGCGCACCGCCGCGAGTGCGTTCTCGCCGACCTCCTCCAACCCGTGTTCGGGCCCCTCGCGTTCGTCGACGTACTCGTCGCCGCTGTACGCCGAGTACACCGCCTCGTCGACGACAAAGAGGGCGTGGAGCATGGCGTCGTGGAGCGATGCCAGTCGGATGGCGTGTGTCGTCGCGTTCTCGGAGCCGACCTCGCCGTCCGTGGCAAGCAGGATGTCGTCGTACATGGGTAGTCGTTCGACACGACGCGTCAAAAGCGCTCCCGATGACTCTCGAACGTCGATACTGCGCCAAGCGGAGCGTTGAAGACGGTCGGTCACGCCTGTCAGGACATGACTCGTATCATCGACGGCAACGACGTCGCCAGCGACGTTCGCGACGGGCTCGGCGACGCCATCGCGACACTCGAGGACGATGGCGTCACGCCGACGCTCGCGACCGTTCTGATGAGCGACGACCCCGCAAGCGAGACGTACGTCTCGATGAAACAGGAGGATTGTGAGGAGGTCGGTATCGAGGCACTGGACGTGGAACTCGATCCCGACGCACCCGCCGAGAAACTGTTCGGGACCGTCGAGGATCTGAACGCCGACCCGAACGTCAACGGCATTCTCGTCCAGATGCCCGTCCCCGACCACGTCTCGAACCGTGACGTGATCCGGGCCATCGACCCCGCGAAGGACGTCGACGGCTTCCACCCTGAGAACGTCGGCCGCTTGGTCGCCGGCGACCCCGTGTTCAAGCCGTGTACACCCCACGGCGTTCTCAAACTTCTCGAAGACGCCGACGTGGAAACCGAAGGTGCGGACGTGGCCGTGGTCGGGCGGTCGAACATCGTCGGCAAGCCCCTTGCGAACCTCCTCGTCCAGAAGGCAGACTACGGCAACGCGACCGTGACACTCTGTCACTCCCGGACGGACGACCTGGCCGAGAAGACCCGGCGGGCGGACGTGGTGATCGCCGCCGCCGGCGTGCCCGAACTCGTCGACGGGTCGATGCTCACCGAGGGGGCCGTCGTTATCGACGTGGGCGTCAACCGGGTCGACCGCGACGGCGAATCGACGCTCGTCGGCGACGTGGACTTTGAGAGCGCAAAGGAGGTGGCCGGCGCCATCACGCCGGTGCCGGGTGGCGTCGGTCCGATGACCCGCGCGATGCTCCTGTACAACACGGTTATGGCGACGGGCCGGCAGACCGACGTGTCCGTCGACCTGCCGTAGTCGGTCACCGAACCAGCGACTCGGCGGCCGCCAGCGACGATTCGTCGCCGTCGGTCAGATACCGTCCGACCTCACGGATCGCCCGAACCAGCGACTCGGCGTCGGCCGGCGACACGTCGCCGTTGAGGGCACGCACCCGCTTTGCGCGTTCGTGGATCGACCCGAGGGGTCCTCGGGCGGCCTCGTCGGGGTGTTCGTCCAGCCAGTCGAGAAGGCCACGGCGGTAGTCGGCGACGGCGTTCGCGTACGCCAGCCCGCGGGCCGGGGCTAGCGTGTTAGGGACGGCGTCGGGTGGCGGTCGCTCCCCGTCGTCGGCCCCCCGGAGTAGGAGCAACAGGTAGTGTCGGTCGGCGTCGCTCGGGTCGCGCTCCCGGTGGTACGCGTCGACCACCTGGAGGAGTTCGGTCGCCGCGAGAAACGTGTCATCGAGCGGTTGGAGTTCGCCGCCGTGGATAAAGCCACGACGCCGGACGTACGCCCGGAGGTGTTGTTTGCAGTCGTCGACGGCATCCGACAACGACCCCTCGTGTTCGGCGGTGCGATACGGTGTCAGATCGATGGTCGCGGGCGCGTCTGTGTGGAGGGTACGGTCGTCAACACCGACACTCCGGAGGCTCTCACAGTCTGGGCACGCCACGCTCCCGGTTTCGTAGTACGACCACCGGCAGCCACACGCCTGACACTCCCGCCGGCCGCGAACTTTCATGTCCGTCGTTCGCTCGCGGCGGATAAAAACACGGCGCTCCCGGACGTACGGCTCCGAACGACGATCGACGGGGATGTGTGACGGATCGACGGGCGGAGAACGATACGTCGTCCTCCGATCACAGCCAACCGAGACGGAACCGAATCACGAGGGTGTTGGGGTGGAACACGTCCGACCGACAGGCGGTAGTTTTATATTTTGCCACCAGTGAACAATCAATGACGCTTCGTCTGGAGGGCCGAAGCGTCAGCGGGGACCAATCAGGGCGGCAACGCCACGCGGGTTTCGCGTGGCTTGCTTTCCTTTTCCTGATAGATCGTGTTCGTGAGCGGCCGTGCCGCCCGTCGGAACCGACACACTGGAGCGCCGTACCCGAACACAGCGGCAGGTAGTAGTGCCGTATTCATCATATTTATTTTTGTAGGAATATCCGGTTCGACCGGGAGATGTACGATCTGACGGGATTCCAGCGCGACCTACTGTACGTCGTCGCGGGGCTCGACGATCCGCACGGCCTCGGGATCAAAGAAGAGCTGTCGGACTACTACGACGACGAGATACACAACGGGCGGTTGTATCCGAATCTCGACACACTGGTCTCGAAGGGGCTGATCGATAAGGGCACCCAGGACCGCCGAACGAACGCGTACTCGGTGACCAGACGTGGCCGGCGCGAACTCGCGGCGCGGCGAGATTGGGAGCGAAGGCAGGCAGAGGGCTGAGCGGGGCCGGGCGCGTCAGTCCCCCGCTCCCCCGGCGGCGTCCTCGGCGGTTGCGTCGTCAAGACCGTCCGACGGGGCGAACGTCCCGGGGTCAACGGCGAACGGCCGGACCGGATCGGCGGTCATGAGTTCCGGGAGAACGGTCCGCGAGAAGTGGATGATCGTCACGAGAAGCATCGGACCGAGAAAGATGCCGTACCAGCCAAACAACAGCGGTCCGAGCGTGTACGCGATCATCAGGCTCCCGACGTGGAGGCTCCGGCCGGAGACGTACGGCCGCAGGAGGAGGTCTGGAATGGTGTCGACGACAACAAACGAGACAATCGTAAAGACGGCGACAAACCAGAGCGTGTTCGGATCGCTCAGCAGGCTCGCGACGCCGAGATACGCGGCGACGGGGACGTAGACGAGTTTCATCCCGACCATGGGGACAAGGCTTGCGACGCCGGCGAGAAGGCCAACAAGGGCGGCGGCTGGAATCGCGACACCCGCCGGTGCGTAAACGTTCAATACGGAGTAGACGAGAACGCCAATGGTTCCGGTGAACACCGCGTTGAGGATGTTCCCGAAAAAGATGGCCTTAAAATCGCGGTCGACCGCCTCGCCGTACGACCGCAGGAGTCCGCGGTTGTCGCCGAATCGGTTGACCGACCACCGCGAGAGCCGACTCCCGTCGCGGAGCAGGTAGAACGCGAGCGCAAACATCACGAACAGGTGAATCGCACCGACGCCGAGAAACGCCACCGTGTCGGCCGCCGAACCGAGCGACGCGAGCGCCGACGCGATGCCGTCGCCGGTGAGATACTCCGTCGGGTCGAGTTCGAGAAGCGTGGCCGGATCCGCGACGTTCCTGATCAGCGCCGAGTCGACAAACGGCAGGGTCGACACCAGTCCGGTGCCGTCGCCGGCGTACCGACGGAGCTGATTCAACACGATACTCAGGGCGTACGCCACGAGCAGGAATGCAGGGAGGGTGAGCGCGAGAAGGGAGACGGCCGCCGCGAGGCTCGGCTGTCGGATCACCCGCCGGACCCGGCGGTAGATCGGTCTGGTGGCGTAGTAGATGAACACGCCGAAAACGAACGTTCCGACAAAGGAGTAGACAACGTATGTCAGAGCGGCCCCCAGAGCGACCCCGAACCCCCACCAACCGAGTCGGTAGCGACCGATGTTCAGGAAAGACATGTGAGTGACACGAACGACCAGAGGGAAAAACCTGCCGCGCAACCGAAACGGGCCGACGGACCGTCAGGTCCAGCGGTCCAATCCGGTCTGAACCAGCGCCGACTCGATCCGGTCGAAGCCACGTGCCACCTCGTCGGCGTCGACGCCCCACTCCTCGGTCACGTAGGTCCGGGCGGCCGCGACGTCGGGGTCGAGGTCGGTGTCGACGGCGTAGTCGTCGGTCACCGGCGGATCGCGAAACAGGTCGCGCACCCGGTCGGCGTGTTCCACCTGCCATCCTTCGGCGTCGAGAACACCCCACAGGTTGCCGTGGGTCTCGACGGCTTGAAGCGCTGTTTTCGGGCCGACGCCGTCGACGCCGGGGTTGAAGTCGGTGCCACAGAGGACCGCGACGTCGATCAGTTGCTCCAGCGTGATCCCGTGGTGGTCGAGCGTCGCGTCGAGGTCCATCAGTTCCGGCTTCCCTTTGCTCGTCAACCGGCGGAGCGTCAACGGCGCGCCGAAAAGCAGGCTGTCGTAGTCCTCGCTCCCGGCGTAGTCGACGTCGCCCCGACGGGCCATGTACGCCGCCTGCGCCTCACCCTCCGCGGGCGCGTCGACGACCGGTACGTCAAGGAGGCCGAGCAGGTCTCGGGTGGTTTTCAGGATCACGTCGGTGAGCCGCTGGGTTCGCGCTTCGAGGCGGGCGGCCTCGACGGCGTCGCCCCGTTCGTTCGCGTCGGTCAGTCGCTTTTCGGCGCGTTCACGCTGTTCGCGACGCCTGGCCACCTCGTCGTCTTTCAGTCCCGTGACGCCGCCGTCGAAGACGAACACGGGTGTGAGGTCGTGATCGAGGAACTTGGGAAGCCCCTGTACGACGCCGACGAGGTTCGCGACCTCCTCGCCCGCCTCGGTCGTGTACACCTCGTCGTTCGTCCACTTGACCGTCGTGGTGAGATAACGGTACAACCAGTTGTGCGCGTCGACGGCGACGACGCTACCAGACACCGCGTCCCACGACACCTCGGAGAGAACAGCGAGTCCTCGCAGGTCTGCGTTGCCCATCGCAAGCGATTACGGTGGCGACCGATTTCAACGTCCGGGTTCGGTGCCGCCCGGCGGGTCGACGACATCCGGGGGGCCGGCCGCCCGCGCGTCCGCCAGTTCGGCGGCCGTCTCGTCGTCCAGCTCGCGCTCGCGGTAGCGGTCCAAGCCATTGCGGTAGATGTCGGCGTCTCGGGGTGTGGGCCGGGTGGCGGGACGCTCACAGACGAGTTCCGCAAGGCCCGTCTCGGCCCCGGTGAACGCGAACCCGGCGCGGTAGGCCGCCCGGTACGCCGCGGGGTTGTTGACGGCGATGCGGACGCGGTCGTACCCACGGTCGGCGGCGCGTGCGGCGACGAACGCGAGGAGTCGAGAGCCCAGACCCTCGCCACGGCGGTCGGACCGGACGGTGACATACCGGATACACAGGCGGTCGTGATCGGTGCGGTCGGCGCTGAACGACGCGGCCGCGAGTACGTCGTCGTCGTAGTCGGTGTCGACGGCCGCGTTCGGGGGCCGGTTCGTGTTCGGGGCTCCGGTCGTGTCGGGCGCGTCGCCCTCGTTCGTCGTCGCTCGTCCGACCGCCTTCCCGGTCGACCCGACGACGAACTTCCCAGCGTAGGCGAACCGCCGGTGGTCGAGGCGAAGTGTTGGGCCGTCGGATGACCAGCCGAGCAGGGCGAACTCCATGGGTGACCCACGTCGTCGGCCCGGAAACCGTTGACCCTCCATGACGCAGGTGTCCCAACGCACAGCATCCTGACGTTCGGGTGTTCCGGGGTGTCGCGGGATTCTACGGCCACCTCGGACCCGCGACCGATCCGGAGCCGATCTGTGGGGGGGTGTCCGCGCCGGGACGCCGGCCTCGCGGGCGGCACGGGACGGGCGGGCTCGACTCGACGTGCCGGGGGCGGTACGACGGCCTCTGCCGTCGCCGCCGGGGCGGACGCGGCGGTCCTCGACCGGAGCTTCGGCTTCAGGGTTCTCGGGGCGAAGCGAGGGAGCCATTAGGGGGCCGTTCGAACGCGCGGGTATGGCAAACGCAGTCGCTGACTTTTTCCACCGTCGGCTGGATGGCCGGACCGTCCCGATGGCGGTGGGTGATCTGCTCGTCATCGCCGCGTTGTTCAGCGCGGGAACCGTCCACCACAACGGCGTGGGCTTTGTCGTCTCGAATCCCGGCTACCTCGCCGGCACCATTGCCCCGTTCTTTGTGGGGTGGGTCGTCGCCGCACCGCTTCTTGGCGCGTACGCCCCTGGGGCGGCCGAGTCGTCGAAAGCGGCCATCCCGTTGGCGATTCGGTCGTGGCTCCTTGCCGACGCCATCGCCATGGGGCTTCGGGCGGCACCGTTCGTTCGCGGCGGTGTCCAGGTGACGTTCGTTCTCGTCTCGTTGGGCGTCGGGGTCGTCGGGTTGTCACTCTGGCGGGCACTTCTGTTCAAACTGCGGTAGCGTGGTCGATCGGTCGGGTGGGTGTTCGACGACACCGAGAGGCGACGGATCCGGTGGCCGTTCCGACCCGTTGTCCGAGATGTGCCGTGCGACAACGGAACCCCATCGGACGAATCATAAGTTATAGAAAAGTTTTGAGTGTATTGTATCGTCGTTTCTTTGTGGCTACGCGAAACAGTTATGTCGCCTGCGAGTGTCACAGTAGAATAGAAACAGTCATGATCGGATACTACGACTACGTTCTTGGGCTGATCCCCGGGGCGCTCGTCGGTCTCACCGCGTTCCTGATCGCCGCCGGTATGGACCTGCTGATCGCGATGCCGGTCGGGGCCGCCGTGGCTGCCCTCGTCGCCGGGCACGCGTTGTTCGTCAACGGTCCGGTGGCTACGGAACACGAGACAGCTGGCGGATCGGCGGAACGCCCTCGGATGAACGCCGACTGAGGCGGGGCAATGGTATAACTGCCAGCCGCCCGCAATCGGAGGCATGACCGAGACGTTGTTTCTGACGAGCGAGGACGTTGCGGGACTGGCGACGCCGGCCGAGTACGTCGACGCCGTCCGCGAGGGGTACCGTCAACGCGGCGAGGGCGCGCCCGCCGAACCGCGGACGGCGCTCTACAACGAGGAACCGCCGGGGCTGTTCACCTCCTACTCGGCCGTCCTGCCCGACGACGGGGTGATGGGCGGGTACATGTACAGCGCCGGCTTCGGCGAGAACGACGCGTGGTTCATCACGCCGCTGTACGACGCCGCGTCGGGCGAACCGCTCGCGCTCCTCGACGGGGCGAGTATGAACCCGTTCAAAACGGGGGCAACCGGAGCCGTCGGCGTCGACGTTCTCGCCCGCCCGGACGCGTCGGCCGTCGCCGTCTTCGGGTCGGGCGCACAGGCCCGCGGCCAGCTCCGCGCCGTCGCGACGGTTCGTGACCTGACGACGGTCTGGGTGTACTCGCCGACCAAGGAGCATCGCGAGTCCTTCGCCGGCGAGATGGGCCGCCGCCTCGACGCAAGCGTCGCCGCGGTCTCCTCGTCCGACGCGGCCGTTGAGGGTGCGGATATCGTCGTCACCGCGACGGACGCCTCGGACCCGGTGTTCGACGGTGACCTGCTCGATCCCGGCA
The DNA here is from genome assembly GCF_028275055.1 of Haloplanus sp. Classification (GTDB taxonomy): domain Archaea; phylum Halobacteriota; class Halobacteria; order Halobacteriales; family Haloferacaceae; genus Haloplanus. The sequence goes on along the minus strand of NZ_JAQCNJ010000016.1, from coordinate 38,475 downwards.
CGCACGTGACGGCTATGGGGCAGTACCACCCCGAGAAGCGGGAACTCGACACCACAACCGTCGCGCGGTCGACGTACGTGGTCGACCTCCGGGGGCGGCTGGATAAGGACGCAGGGTCGTACAGACACGCCGTCGACTCGGGAGCGGTCGACGCCGACCACTGCCACGCCGAACTCGGCGAGGTGGTCGCGGGCAAGACACCCGGCCGGACCGACGCCGACGAGGTCACCGTGTTCGACAGCGGCGGGACGGGGGTCGAGACGGTGGCCGCCGCCGCGATGCTCTATGAGAAGGCCGCGGCGGCCGGGCTGGGCGAGTCGGTTCCGTTCGCCCCGGCGAGCGAGGCGCTGACCGGCCGCGAGTAACGCGCTACGACCGCGCGAGGATCCCGCCGGCGGCGACACAGCATACCGCAGCACCGACGACCGGAACCGACTCGCCGACGCCGATCAGACCCGTGATCGTTCCGGCCGCAGCGGCGAGAAAGAGAACGGTGGCGACGGCGAGCAAGGTCTGGCCGGCGAGGCGAATCGGGCGCACGCTCACTCCAGTCGGTAGCGCAACAAGGCGGCAACACCGCCTAGATTCTTTAGCCGTTGTCCGGGTTCGAACTCGCCGGAGAAGACAACGACGTCGCCGCCCTGTCGCTCCACCGAGGTGACCATCTCGTCGGCGTCGACCGTCCAGTCACCCCGCCCCTGTCGCTCCTCACGGAGGCGGTCATCGAGCACCAGAAGCGTCTTCACGGCGCCGTACTCGGCGGCCTCGGCAACCGCCTCAGCCCCGTAGGTGGCCTTCTCGCCCGTCGCCATCTCTTCGGTCAGGTCGTCTATGAGTTCGGCCTCGCGCGCGATTCGCGTCTCGGTCTGGACCTCGTCGAGTGCGCCGCGCTTGAGCACCTCGTGGACGCCCCGGTCGCCGACACCGGCGGTGTCGACGGTGGTTGTCCTCCCGGCTACGTCGGCGTGTTCCGCCTCGAGATGGTCGAGTGCGTCGCGTTTGGTGAAGCCGGGACCGGCGAGGATCACCGCGTCGGGGTCGAGGTGGGTCAGCGCCTCGCCCAACTCGGCGAACAGTTCGGATCGAGGCCGGGCGTACTCCCCCTTGCCTGTCGGGCGGGTGAAGGAGGCGTACTCCTCGGTGCCGTACTGGGCAACGGTGTGGACGTGGGCCTCACCCTCCTCGACGGTGGCGATGGCCACGTCGGGGTTCTCCGCCGCCGCCTCGGCCTCCTCGATTCGTTCCATCTGATCCGGTTTGAACTGTTTGATTATCGTCAGTTCGTCGTGTTCCTCGACATTGAGGGTGTGGTGGTGACCGAGTTGGTCCTCGCGGGAACAGCCGACGATAACGCCACCCACCCGCAGACGGTTGGCAAACCGGGCAAACTCAACCTCCTCGACATCGAGGGTGACGTGGAGGTGTTCGCGTTCGCCGCCGGTATCGCGCATCTTGTCGTCGTCGCGTTGGATCCGGCGACTCGTGTCGCCCGCCACGTCGTCACCGGGTTCGAGAACGTAGGATAGGTGCCAGAGGTCGTCGACGTTCTCTGGGACGACCGTCAGCCGGGTGCGTCCCTCCTCGCCGCGACCACGGCTCTGGATTCGCATACACACATCTCGCCGTCCAGCGACTCATGCCTTGCCATTCCACACGGATCGGCGGTCAGGAGAGCCCCGCCGCCTCGAACCGTCGAACCGCCTTTGTGGCCACGGTCCGGACCTGTTGTGTCTCCGACAGTCGCAGGTCGCGAAGGCGAGACATCGCGTCGGAGTCGGAGTCAACGAGCAGTCCCGGGCGCTCACCCGCCGTCTCGATGAGAGCCCGCGTCGCCATCACCACGGTTTCCGGGTCGCCGGCGTCGAGTCCGGAGACGAGTGTGTCGATATCGGCGGCGTCGAACGTCTCGATCGGTCGCGCCGCGACCACCGAAACCGGCCGTGTCGTCACGTCGGCGTCGGCATCGGCGTGGTCGCCGCCGTTTTTCACCACGGTCGTGTTCTCGCCTTCGCTCATACGCCCCGTCTCCGGCGTTTCGTTCCACGCGACGGGGTCGGCCGGTCCCGCCGAGTCGGCGTCTCCGCTCTCACCGATCCGCTCGCGGACGGCCCCGAGGTCGACGAGGTCCCCTACTCCGGCCGACGCGGCGTCCCCGTTTTCCGTCCACAGCCGACGCACCCGTCGCCGCATGGCCGCCCAGCCGATGGCGGTCGCCGAGTCGGTCGAGGCCGCCTCCATCTCGCGGATGTCGCCCCACGCACCACCCAGAAAGTGACAGGCCACCACGGCACCGTAGAAGCTCACGACGGCGCCGGCGACGGCACCTAGCAATGGGATGACGCCGAGTAGCCCGGCGACGACGCCCGTCACGACCACGACGGTGACCATCCGCAGCCACGTCCCGGCGTACGCACGGGTCGAGACGACCGTCCGCAACGCAACCACGTCGAACCCGGCCCGGGCCGTCCCGCGTTCGGCGTAGGCGACGACCGCCGCCGGGAAGACGTAGGCGAACGCCGCAGTCGCGGCCACGGCGAGCAACCCGCCGACCGCCGATCCGGCGTCCTCGCCACCGACTCCGGTGGCAGCCCCGGCAAGCACCGACGTGGTGACGGCGAGAACGACCGCGTACACCAGTCCGATGACAGCCACCTGAGCGCCGTCGCCCGCGAGGTCGCTCCAGTCATCAAAGGCCGGTGGGTCGTCGTTGTCCGTTGCCGCCCGGAGCACGCGGACGAAGTAGCCCGTGGCCAGAATCGCCGGAACGACCAGAACGCCGAACAGCGTGAGGAAGCCACCGATCGCCGCTGTCTTGATCCAGTCGTCACTCGTGGTGAGGTAGCGCAGGGAGGCACGGAGGGCGGGCGATCGGTCGGACACGTCCCCCGTCCTGTCCGCTCCGTTCATCCACCTTACCCCTCAACGATGCTACTCCTGCCGGCCGGCAGGAACTCCTGAATCCGATCCGGGCTCGCCACCTTGCGGACGAAGGAGTCGTCCGCGAACCGCTTTTTGAACCGTCGGTAACACCGCTTTGCGGCGTCGTTCTGGGCGAACTTGCCGGGTTCGAGACGGAGGGACGTGGCCGCACGCGGTTCGACGGCGCTCGCCGGCCCGCCGATCACCCGCGTCTCCGGTTCACACTGGATACCGACGGCGGCGCTCGCGCCCACGTCACGGAAGTAGGTCCGGTCGCCGCGGATGACGAACCCGCCTTTCTCGATATACTCGCCGCTTTCCGGTGTTTTCGACACCTGATCGGGATCGACCATGTACGCGTCGCCGGCGAAACGGCCATCCTTCCAGACCGACGAGTAGGAGACGGCGAACTGCGCCGCTTCGCGGAGACTGGAGTCGGGGAAATCCACGTCCCGGGCCTTCTCGCTCGGGCCCGTCGCCTTCAGTAGCGTCACCGGGCCACCGTGGGCCTGTGCGTGGAAAAAGCGGTCGTTGCGCTCCATATACTTCTTGACGATGGCCTCGTTCTCGTCGGCGTTCCGGCCGCCGATGACGAGAAAGCCGTCGCTCGTGTGGAACCAGCGGAACTCCTCGTACCAGTGCTCGGGTTGTTTGATCGGGACCGACGACCGCGAGAGCCAGTCGACGTTCTCGGTCTCGTCGTCGTTCTCTGTCCCGTCACCGTTCTCGGTCTCGTCGTCCGCGTCGACGGCCTCCCACTCGTCGCGGCGGCGCTTGACCGCCGCCAGTTCCTCGCGCGTGTTCTCGATGGCCTCCAGTGCACCCTCCTTTTTTTCCTCGACGCGTTTCGCCTCGGTGTAGAGGCGGTCGGCGTTCTTTTCGACACCCGTGGACGGATCGACGGTGACGCGGGTCCCATCGAGGTTGACGGTTACGGTTCCCTCAGCGGCGTCGATGTCGACGACTGCCTCCGCGGCAGGGATGCCCCGTTCGGCCCCTTCGGCGAGTGTCGTCTCGATGTCGTCCCACGGGACGCTCTCCTCGCGGGCGGCCCGGACCGTCGAGATGACCTCGTCGACGAGGTCGTAGTTGGCGTACAGCGCTTCGGCGCGGTCACGTTCGGCCGCCGCCTGCTCCTCGAACCCCTCGATCGCATTCTCCTGTTGTTCGATGATGCGTTGTTGTTTGGCGACCTCGGCCTCGAAGTCAGGGCGATCGGTGCCCGTCGCCTCCTCGTCGGGGTCGCGCTCCAATCGGTCGAAGTAGTCGTCGAGGGCGGCGTTAAAGGAGTCGAAGCCGTCCGCCGAGAGGTCCGCCCGTTCCTCCAAGGGGAACGGCGTCACGTCGACGACGCGGTCCTCGTCGTCGAGGTACACGCGCGGGTCGACGTCGCCGGTTTCGAGGCGGTCGGCGATCCGGCCAATCGCGTCGTAGAGGGCCTCGTACTCGTTTTCACCCGCGTCGGCGATGTCGAGGGTCTTCTCGACGCCCGCACGGGCACACACCTCCTCGCCGTAGAGGCCGCCGAAGTTGAGTTGGGTCGCAAGGGTCCGCACCACGTCGGTGTTGGACTCGTCCATCCGGCGGACAAAGGCGTCATAGCCGATGCTCAGGGGGTGAACGCGGGAGTCGGGGAAGCCGTACTGCGATCCCGGGGCAACGGTGCGTGATTTCAGGCGGACGGTCTCCAGACTCCGAACGACCTCGCCGCTTTCGTCGAGAACGGCGGCGTTGCCCTGCCCGAACAGTTCCGCGACGACCGTGGTGTCCTCGTCGTCGCGTTCGAACTCAAACCTGAGGATGCGGTCGAACTCGTACTGCGAGACGCCGGCGAAGTCGGCCCCTGAGAGCCGGTTCCGGAGCATCATCGCGAAGTTCGGTGGGCGTTCCGGCGCGTCGGCCACACGCTCCGGGTCGGCGACGTGAGCGCGTTTCACCTCGCCCACCTCGATCAGCAGTTCGACGCGGCCGCGGTCGAAATCGCGCATCCGGAACCGCAGGAGGTCGTCGTCGTAGAGGTAGACCTTATCCACCTTCGCCCCCTCGTACCGGCCGAGTTCGGCGACGAGGGCCGCGAGGTCGACGCTGGTCAGTTCCCGCTTCGCGTCCATACCGTTCTATTCCTCGTGGGGCCGAAAAGGCGTGTCGTTGTCGCGGCGGTCGGACCACTTCGGACGGCGGGGAGCGGACCGACCGGTGCCCTCGTTCAACGGTGTCGGGGGCGGGCCGGAAAACGACTAAACCCTCCGGGTGACTCCCTCGGGTATGAGACTGGAGGACTACTGGGGCGTCGGGCCGAAGACGAGCGACCGCCTCCGTGACCGTCTGGGCGAGAAACGGGCGGTCGAGGCCATCGAGTCCGCGGACGTGCGGGCGCTGACCGACGCGGGGATCACGGCCGGGCGGGCGACGCGGATCCTCCGCCGGGCAACCGCCGACGCGGGGATGGACGTTCTCGCAACGCGGGATACGCGCGAGGTGTACGACGATCTGTTGAGCGTAGCCGGGGAGTACGCCCTCACCCGGCACGCGGGCGACCGGATCCGCGTGTTGACCCCACTCACGTCTCGGGAGGCGATCGAGGCGCGCCTCAACGCCGTCGAGGCGGCCCGCGACGCGTGGACGGGGCTGAGCGAGGCGGGACGGGACGCGGTCGTGGCGGCGTTCGACGACTACGACGCCGCGAGCGGGACGGAGCGTGCCGCCGTCGACGCCGCACTCGCGCTCCGGGAGGCGGGACTCGACGGATCGACGTTCGACGCCCTCGGCGAGATCGATCCCGACGCGATCCGGGAGGCTGCGACGGCGCTTGGCGACGTGACCGCCGACGGGGTCGCCGAGGGGGCCGACGACCGACTCGACGACCTTCGGGGCCGCCTCGCCGATGCCCGGGACCTGGAGAACTCCGCGTTCGACGTTCTCGATGACGTTCGCGGGACCGGGGTGCGCGACCTCTCGGACTTCCGGCACGCCTTTGCCGACTACGTTGCGAGCGAGACTCGGCTCCCGCGGTCGGCGGTCGAGGAGGCCGTCCCCGATGACGCCCGCGACGCCGCCGACTTCGCGAGTACGGCACTCCGGGCGCTGGTGGACGAACACGAGCGCCGGGTGACCGAACGGGAGCGGGAGGTCGAAGCCGACCTCCGGGCGTCCATCGCCGACGCCCGCGGCGACGTGGACCGGGCGGCCGAAGCCGTCGACGACGTGGCGTTCGAGCTGTCGCTCGCGCGTTTCGGGGCCGCCCACGGCCTCACCCGACCGGTCGTCGGCGGCGATGGGCTCGCGGTCGAGTCGGCCCGTAACCCGTTTCTCGACGACCCGGACCCGGTGGATTACGGGGTCGGCGATCACGACCGCTCGCCACGGCCGGGCGACCGTGTGGCGGTACTCACCGGCGCGAACAGCGGCGGGAAGACGACGTTGTTGGAGACCTGCTGTGCGGTCGCTCTACTGGCCAGTATGGGACTTCCGGTCCCGGCCGACCACGCCGCGGTGGGTCGGTTCGACTCGATCGTCTTCCACCGGCGTCACGCCAGTTTCAACGCCGGTGTGCTGGAATCGACGCTGAAGTCGATCGTCCCCCCGCTGACCGACGACGGCCGGACGCTGATGCTGGTCGACGAGTTCGAGGCGATCACCGAACCAGGTCGCGCCGCGGACCTGTTGAACGGACTCGTCGAACTCACCGTCGACCGCGGCGCAGTCGGCGTTTACGTCACCCACCTCGCCGACGACCTGAGTCCGCTTCCCGAGAACGCCCGGATCGACGGCATCTTCGCCGAGGGGTTGACCCCGGATCTCGAGCTCCGGGTCGATTATCAACCCCGGTTCGGGACGGTCGGCAAGTCGACACCGGAGTTCATCGTCTCGCGTCTTGTCGCGAACGCGGACAACCGCCGGGAGCGGAGCGGGTTCGAGCGCCTCGCGGCCGCGGTCGGTGAAAAGGCCGTTCAAGCCACCCTCGCCGACGCGTGGGACTGAGCCGGAGCGTACAACTCTTAAGCCCGCACCGACTGGGAGAAACATGTTCCGAGACCGGTCGGGTGATCTCGCCGGCGGCGCTCCCCTCAGGGGGTACGGAGCGGCCGTCACGCCGGGACCCGACGGGCCGTTGGTGTTCGTCGCGGGGTTCGGCGACGCGAACCGGGTTCTCCGGTGGGACGGTGACGAACTCGTCGATGCGGCCTGTGGCGTTCTCGCCGACGATGGACGGCACGCGATCGGTGTCGCCGCGGCCGATCTCGACGCCGACGGCCGCGAGGAGGTGTACGTCCACAACGTCGCCGCCTTCGGTGGCACCTCGACCGAGGCGGACCTCCTGTTAGATCCCGAACCGGACGGCGATCGGTGGCGCGACCTGTTCTCCGCGCCCGTGAACCGCCGGCGTGAGAACTACCGCGTCGGGCGGTCGGTCGTGGCGGTCGACCGCCTCGGTACCGGCCGGTACGGGATGCTCGTCACCGGCTACGGCTCACCCGCCCGCTTCTACGAGGTGGGCGACGACGGCGGCGTCACGGATCTCGCCGAAACCGTCGGGCTCAACGTGGTTACCGGTGGGCGGTCGGTTGCCGCCGGTCCCATTCTCTCCGATCGGACGGACGTGTTTCTCGGAGCCGAACGCGGGCCGAACCTCCTGCTCCGGAACATCGACGGAACGTTCGTCGACGTGGCCCGGGAGTACGGCGTCGCGGACCCGGAGGAGAACGCCCGCGGGGCGACGCTCGTCGCCCCCGACGGCGCGCGGTCGTTCGACATCGTCTGTGGCAACTGGAAGGGGCAGAACCGTCTGTTCGTTCGCGAGGACAACACCTTCAAAGACGCCGCGCCGTCTTCACTCGCGCGCCCGGCGCGGGTCCGAACCGTTGTCGCCGCCGATTTCGACAACGACGGTAAGCAGGAACTGTTCGTGAACTGCCTCGGCGCGCCCAACCGTCTTCTGACACACGACGGCGGGTGGAGTCAGACCGGTATCGGCGACGCTCTCGAACCCGAGGGGATGGGAACCGGGGCCGCCGTCGCAGACGTCGACGAGGACGGAACGCTTGAACTCGTCGTCGTCCACGGCGAGGGCGACGCGCAGCCGCTCTCGGTCTACAGCGCACCCAATGACGGCGGCTGGCTTCGCGTTCGCCCGCTCACGCCCAGCGGCGCACCGGCCCGCGGCGCACGGGTGACCCTGACGACCGACAACGGGCGACAAACCCGCGTCGTCGACCCCGGGAGTGGCTATCTCTGTCAGATGGAACCGGTCGCTCACTTCGGTCTCGGCGGCGCCGACCCGGAAACGGTCACGGTGTGTTGGCCCGGTGGTCGCGAGCGGACCGTAACGGATCCCGATCCTCGGACCACGGTGCGCTGTTCACACCCTGGAGGCTGACCGCCCCGACCGGGAGCCGAGGTAGCGGGATTTAATATGGGAACCCCGCTACTGACTGGAACGATGATCGACCCCACCTCCGATGTCGGGGAACGCGTAGACGAGAGTACCGCGCCGGCGTGTCATACGTGCGGAAAAAAGATCGTTATGGAGACCGACCACCGCGTCGTCTCGTGGGTCGAGGACGGCTCGGTCGAACACGTACACTTCTGTGACGACGAGTGTCGCTCCGCTTGGAGTGGTCGCCGGCCCCGTCGCTAACGCCGGTTCAGCGTCCGTCCCTCGCCGCGAACCGGTCGAGTCCGAGCGACAACAGGTCCGGACTGACCGCGCCGAACTCCTCGCGTTCCCACGCCGGGAAATACTCCCTGACGCCGTCCCAGCGGTCGCGGGCGTAGCGGGCGTCCACGAGAACGCGAACACCGCGCTCGTCGGGGCCACGGATCACCCGCCCGACCGCCTGCCGCGCCTTTCTGACCGCCGGCACCGTCAGCGCCGTCTCGAACCCGCCCGTCCCGCCACCCGGACCGTCGGTGCCGAACGCCCGGTCGTATGCTGTCACGAGCGCTTGGGTTCGCGGGCGCGTCGTGTCGACGAGCGGGACCCCACACACCACCGCCGCGTGGAGTCGGTCGCCGCGGTAGTCGACCCCCTCGGTGAGCGTCCCCCGGAGACTGGTGACGAGTGTCTTCCCCGAGCCGGCAAAAAACTCCGTTTTCAACGCCTCGGTCGTTCCGTCGTCGCTCGATTCGTCCAGCAGGACCGGCGAGTCGAGACGCTCGTCGAGACGACCCGCCATCCACTCCGCTTCCGCGTAGTTGGGCATCCCCACGAGAACGTTTCCGTGACCCGAGGCCACCTCGGCGGCGGCGTCGACGTACACCCGCCGGGTCTCGTTTTCAGCGCCCGGTGGCCCGCGGTTTTCGAACGTAAACGCCGGGGCATCGACGGCGAAACTCGCCCGGTTCGTCTCGGGAAAGGAGAGGCCGTACGTGCGCTCGACGACGGGCCGGCCGTTGTCGGCGAGGACGTCGAGTCCCGTCACCGTCCGGAACACGTCGAGCGGTTCGAGCGTCGCGGACATCAACACGCCGCCGCCGAAGTCGTCGAGACGGTCGGCGATGGCGTCGCCGGGGACGCAGTTGTGGATCGACAGCCGGGCGGTGTAGCCCCGCCGCCACGAATCCGCCGGCTCCGTCTCGTTCCACGTTCGTGAGAGATCGATCGACCGGAAGTGACGGGTGTGATCCGCCCGATACCACCTCCCCAGCACCCGCCCCACCGTTGGCGCCGAGCGCTCGCGGTCCGCATCCTGGAGTTGGTTCAGGACACGCGCCACGACCGCACCCACGGCCTCGGCGCGCACCCACACGTCGTCCCCGTACCGTCCCGCTGCCCACTCGGTGAGTCCATCGGGTGCCGGCGTCTCCGGATCGCGGAGCGGAATCTCGTCGTCCGGTAGGTCGTCCATCGCCGTCCGCCACGACGGCCGCTCCCGGTCGAGGTAGGCGCGCACCCGCCGGTCGAGTTCCTCGCGCAGGTCCCGAACGAACGCCCGCGTCGTTTTCAGTTCGTCGAGGCTCACGTCGGCCGCCTCGAGTTCGCCACGGACGAGGTCGGCGTCACGGTCGCCGGTATCCGACCCCGGGCGGGCGTTCGGTGGTCGCCGGTCCCCGTCGGCCAGGTCGACCGCCTGGATAATCCGGGTGAACTCCGACTCGGCGTCTCGGAGCGTCGCATCGGCCACCCCGTCGCTCACCAGCTCCCGAACGCGGGGTTCGAGCATGTGTGCCTCGTCGCAAACGACAAAGGTCGAGTCGTCCAGCAACGCGCCGGTGAACGACCCGGTCGTCCGGGGATCGAAGGCGTGGTAGTAGTTGCCGATAACAACCTCGACGTGGGGGAGGAGTGCCCCGAGCATCGAGTGGGGGCAGGTGCCGTGGCCGGCCGAGAGGGAGACGAGGGCCTCGGTGTCGAGAAGGCCACGGTCCACGAAGTCGAACGGGACCGCTTCGACGGGGTCGCCGTCCTCGGGCAGGTCGTCGAGATACCGGGCGTAGAACGGACAAAACTCCGTTCCGTCGTACTCCGCGGTGTCGGGGGGATACGGCGTCGGCTCGTCTGCCGTCTCCAGATACTCGACGCTGGCGTCGGAGCCGGTATCGAGAAGGCCGGTTTGTGTACCGCGGGCCTCGTCGGTGAGAGTGGCCGCGGTTGTCGGGCCGTCACGCCCGGAGAGGTTGCGCGTGCGCTCGCGAAGCCCCTCACAACGGTCGTAAACGCTCGCGTCGTCGATCCGGGCGACGCGTTCGCGGCTGTACGGGCAGACGTCGGCCTTTCCGACGAGTGTCAGCGCCGAGACGGGCCGCCAGTCCTCCGGCAAGCCGTCGTTGATGGTGCGCACGTCCGCCTCGAACTGCCGGAGTTGTTGTTTGACGCTCGTGAGGACGACGACTCGCTCGAAAGCCGAGTCCGGGTCGCGGACCCGGTCGATGCCGGCGGTCAGCGCGAGCATCGTCTTTCCCGTTCCACAGGCACCTTCGATCACCGCGAACCCGTCGCGTTCGGCCGTCTCGATAGCCGTCTCGATGCCATCCGCCTGTTCGGGGTATGGCTCGTCGTGGCCGAAGATCGCCCGCCACGATTCCTCCATCCTACTCTGATGCTGGCGGCGTCCCCGCATAAAAAGCTCGGCTCAAAGCAGGCTCTGTCCCAGGACGATCACCGCGAGGTTGTTCGCGAACACGCCCAATCCGACGGCGACGAGAACACCGAGCCACGCCTCGATCAGGAGCGCGAAGTACCGGTCGGCGGGCGCGGGGGTGCGCCGGAGGTGGCCGATCAGCAGGCGGAAACACCCGGTAACGAGAACCACGACGACGAGGTGGGCGGCGATCACCACAACGATGTCACGGCCCAACAGCCACCGCATCAGCGGGTTGCTCTCCGCGCCAACGCCGACGACGCGAGCGGCGGCGAGCGTCGTCAGGAGGTCGACGGCGAGCAACAGAAACAACGCGACCGCGATCCAGTCCCAGTACTCCTCGATGCGCGATTCGGCGACCGCCTGAGGCTCAGCCATCCGCGGATCGCTCCCGAGCGACCGGCCGCGTCACGGCCCCGCTCCGTCGTCGCTCCGCCGGCGGTCGGCGGTGTCGGTTCGGTCCGGACCCGAATCGGGGTCGCGCTCGGAGTTCGTGTCGGTGTCCGTTGTCGATCCGTTGGGTGCGGAGCCGGCGTCGGGGCGGCCAGCGTCGTCCTGCCCGCCGGATCGGGTCACGTTGCGGGCGTCATCGCTGGCCTGTCCCGACCCCTGGGCCGACTCGACGGCCGCTCCGGCCTCGGAGCCGTCCGGTGTCGTCGGCGACCGATCCGGCCGCGTCACCCGTTTGCGACGGTCGGTCGGGGAGACGTCGTCGCTCCGGCCGGTCGTGGGGCGAGTGGTCGTCGTCTCGGCCGTCGGACCGCGGGCGGCCTCGACGGCCGCGAGGGCGTCCAGCCGCCCGTCCCCGTCGGCTGCGGTGCGTTCGAGGATCGACTCGACCTCGTCGGGCGAGAGGGTTCGGTTGCCGGATTTCACCAGCGCCGCCGTCCCGGCGACGTATGGAGCGGCGGCGGACGTTCCGGCGAGGGTGCCGTCGCTCGTCCGGGCGTCGCCGGGCGCGAGAACGTCGACATCGCCGTTCTCGGCGCGGGAACTGTACGGCAGGCGCTCGCCGTCCGCGCTCGCACCGACGGCGACGACCCGGTCGCTCGTCGCCGGGGCGACCACGCTCCCGCGTGCCGTCGTGTATCCAAGTTCGTGCCGGGCGGCAAACACCTGCACCCGGCCGGGCGGCACAGCCGGGTCGTCCGTGTAGACGGCCACGTAGTACCGTCCACGGGGAACGGCGACGTCGATGCGCTCGACGGTGAGCCCCGGTCCGGTCGACTCGGCGGCCGACTTCGCGACGACGCGGTCGGGGGCGTCGGGCAGCCGTCGGTAGAGATAGAGGTCGTAGTCGGCGGCGGAGCGCCACCGCAGGTGAAGCGTGACCCGCTCTCGGAGCCGTTCACCGGCCGCAAGCGGGTTCGCGGCCCGGCCGTCGTCGATTTCGACCCAGCCATCGGCTGTGGGCGACCCCGCACCGGCCCAGTGCCGGTTCGCGTAGTTCCCGGCCGAGGTGACGAACACGACGCCACGGTCGGTGGCGCGGGTCGCGGCGGCGGTGATCCGTCGCTCGTCGGCGGCGGCGCTCGGGAAGTAACTCCCCGAATCGACGATAACGTCGACACCCCGGTCGGTCAGCCAGTCGACTGCGGCGGCATATGCCGCGGGCGTGGGCGTCCGCCCGATGCCGGCCAGATACAGATCCGACGACGGAGCCGTCTCAGCCACCACCTCGGCGACGGCGGTATCGTGGGCGGTCGTTCCCGGTCGTTCGCCGACCTGCCGGCGGTCGGCGACCCGATCGGAAAGTGCGCCGGAATCGAAGCCGCGGCCGATGACACCCACCTCGACGCCGTGGCCGGTGAGTCCCTCCGCGTGGGCCGCGTCGGCACGGACCGTCCGGAGGGCGTCGGCGGTTGCACTCCCGCTAGAGGGGTGGCGATTCACCGCCGACGCGGCAGCCGCGCCGGAGACGGCCTCGATGTCGGCGTCCGAGGCGAGGCTCGTGTCGTCCGGATCCGGTCCCGGGACCGGTTGAACCGTCGCGAGAACGACGAGAACGGTAACCGCGACGAGACGAGGGTGGAGGGCATCCGGCATTGTGTTCAGTCGGCGTACCGGTTCCAGGCGGTGAGAAGGGTGAGAACGAGAAGGCCGCCGGCGAGAAAGGCGGCACCCGGCGGGACGAGCCCAAAAAGTGGGGTCGACGCCGATCCGACGGCGTCACCGACGCGGGGCGTCGTCCCGGGGCCGCCGAGGTCAACGACACCCGTGCCGAACGCCCGCTGGACGGCGACAGCCCCGACGGCGAGCGCCACCACGATCCCGACCGTTCGGTCCAGCGAGTCGAGAAACCGCTGCCTGTCGTTCTCGGAGCCGACACAAACGACGAGCGAGTCCTGTGTCGGCGCGTACACCTTCATTTCGCGTCCCTTCACCGAGTACCGGGTATCGGCCACCTCAACGAGGTCGGCCTCTTCGAGGTTGCCGAGGTGGTGGCGGACGTTCTGGAGGGAGGTCGAGACGGTCTCTGCGAGTTCCGATGCGGTCGCGGGGTGGTCTTCGAGGGCGGTCAGAATCGAGCGGGCGGTCTCGGACGTGATCGATCCGATGAGCCGCTCCGCGTCGTCGTCCGTCAGGGACAGGACGCGAATCTCACCGGACTCCTCCGGGGCCACGTCCGACTCCGACCGAGGTAACAACCCTGACATCAAGCGGTTTGTTACCGATCCACGATAAAAACCCTTCGCCACGATCCCATTCAGTAATATTACTGATATGTTCTGCCGCCGACCGTCGACCGTCGACCACAGGACGAGCCGTACAGTATAACGGCACCCGGGTCGAAACGCCCCCATGATCACGCCCGATCGGATGGCGGCAGTCGACGAGAACGCCGCCGCCCTCGGTGTGCCGCGCAAGCAGTTGATGGAGTCGAGCGGGAACGCCGTCGCGGCGGCCGTAAGGCGGGTGGCCACGCCCGGCGCGAGGGTCGCGTTGGTTTGTGGCCGCGGCAACAACGGCGGCGACGCGTTCGTCGCCGCCCGTTTTCTCGACAGCTACGACCCGACCGTCCACCTACTGGGTCGTCCCGAAAGCATCGCGACCGATATTGCCCGCGAAAACTGGGAGGCCCTTCGGACGGCGGAGTACGATGCCCGGGTCGTCCGGGACTCCCGGGCCCTCGATCTCAACGACCCCGACGTGATCGTCGACGCGATGTTGGGAACGGGCGTGACCGGCGCGCTCCGTCAACCCGAACGCGACGCCGCCAAGCGGATCAACGCGAGCGAGGCGACGGTCGTGTCTGTGGACGTGCCCTCCGGTATCGACGCCGCTACGGGTGAGGCAACGGGGGTCGCTGTCGACGCCGACCGTGTTATCACCTTCCATGATATGAAACCCGGTCTCGACGGCGGTGACGTGACCGTCGCCGACATCGGCATCCCCGAGACGGCCGAACTGTTTGTCGGCCCGGGTGACCGGCGGCCCCTGTCCCGGCCGTCCGACGCCCACAAGGGCGCGTTCGGCGAGGTGCTCGTGGTCGGCGGCGGCCCGTACACCGGCGCGCCGGCACTGGCCGGACAGGCGGCGATGCGCGCCGGGGCCGACCTCGTCCGCGTCGCCTGTCCCGAATCGGTCGCCCGCGAGGTGCAGGCGTTCGAGGCGGGGCTGATCGTCCGCCCGTTCGACGGCGACCGACTGACCCCCGAGATTCTCGACCGTGTGCTGTCGCTCGCGGCGGGCCACGACACGGTCGTCGTGGGCCCCGGACTCGGGGACTCCGGGCCGACGCTGTCGGCCATCCGGGAGTTCCTCACGGGCTACGACGGACGCGCGGTCGTCGACGCCGACGCCCTCGAAGTCGTTCCGGAGGTAGACACCGACGCGACGCTTCTGTGTACGCCTCACGCGGGTGAACTCCGGGCGATGGGCGGGCCGGCCGTCGGCGACAACGACTGGCGCGAGCGCCTCAACGGGGTCGCCGAGTTCGCCGCCGACCTCGGCCACACCCTCCTCGTAAAGGGCGCGTACGACGCAGTGACCGACGGGGAGCGACGGCGGGTGAACCGGACGGGGAATCCGGGGATGACCGTCGGTGGAACCGGGGATGTGCTTGCCGGCGCGGCAGGCGCACTGCTCGCGACCGTCGGTCCCCTCAACGCCGGCGGCCTCGCCGCCTACGCGACCGGCCTCGCTGGCGACCGGGTCGCCGACCGCGAGGGGCACGGGCTGTTGGCGAGTGACCTGTTGGACGAACTGCCGCGGGCGCTGTGGGGTGATCGCGATGAGTGACGACCCCGACAACGGCTCGGGGGGCGACCTCACCCACACCGACGCGGAGGGGAACGTCCAGATGGTCGACGTCGGCGACAAGCCCGACACCGCCCGTCGGGCGGTCGCGCGGGGAACCATCCACCTCCAGCCCTCGACGGTGGCGGCGATTCGGGGCGACGAGATCGGCAAGGGCGACGTGCTGGCGACCGCCCGTGTCGGCGCGGTGCAGGCGGTGAAACACACGTGGGAGACGATTCCCATGTGTCACCAGATCCCCATCACCAACGTCGAGACGACGTTCGACGTGGGCGAGGATCGGATCGACTGCACCGTCACCGTCGAGACGACCGGCAAGACCGGCTGCGAGATGGAGGCGCTCGAAGGCGTAACGACGGGACTGAACGTCGTTTGGGACATGGTGAAAGCGGCAGAGAAAGACGAGAACGGCGAGTACCCCGACACCGGGATCGACGATGTGCGTGTGACCGAGAAGACGAAACGCCGCTTAGATTGACTCGGGGGCCGCGAGGTCACCCGCCTTCGATCTGGCGCGGCCGACGACCGACGGCGGGGCCTCGAACTCCAGAACGATCTGCTCGCCCTCGTAGGACTCCTCCTCGACGGTTCCGTGGTCGTGAATCCACGACACGAGGCTCATGGCGTCGTCGTCCAACGGGAGGACCAGTCGTTCGAACTCCCAGTCGGGGAGTTCACGCTCGATCCGGTCGCGGAGCGCACCGACGTTCTCGCCGGTGAGACCGGAGACGGCGACGGGGTTGGGAGCCAGCGCCGACAACGCCTCGCGCTTTTGTGTGAGTTCGTCGTCGTCAACGCGGTCGGTCTTGTTGAGAACCGTTACGATTGGGGCCTCGTTGCGCTCGTACAGCGTGTCGTGACAGGTGACGAGTTTCTCCCGCATCGCCTCGCTGGACTCGCTGGCATCGACGACGAGAAGAACGAGGTCGGCGTGATAGACGGAGTCGAGCGTCGACTCGAAGGACTCGACCAGCCAGTGGGGCAGGTCGGAGACGAACCCGACGGTGTCGGTCAGCAACACGTCCCGGCTACCGGTGTCGGCCCGGCGGGTCGTGGTGCCAAGCGTCGTGAACAAACGGTCCTCGCTCTCGGCGGTCGTCTCCAGGTCGGGGTGGCGGCCCTCGTTTTCGTCCACATCGAGTTCGGCCGCCAGTTGCCGCATCAGCGTCGACTTCCCCGCGTTCGTGTAGCCGGCGAGCGCCACCAGATCGAACCCGGACTCGCGACGGCGTTCGCGCCGCGTCGCCTCCTTGTCCGCGATGGAGTCGAGTTCGCGCTTGATATCCGCGATCTGGTTTTTGATGTCGCGTTCGCGGCTCTCGTCGTACTCCCCGAGACCCATAAACCCCGGCCGCTCGTCGCGTTTGGCGAGGCTCGTTTTGGCCTCCGCTCGCGGGAGTTCGTACCGCAGTTCCGCGAGTTCGACCTGCAACTGTGCCTTGCGGGTCTGGGCCCGTTGGCCGAAGATGTCGAGAATGAGCGTGAACCTGTCGACAACCTCGATTCCTTCGGGGAGTTTGCCCCCGATGTTGTACGTCTGGTACGGGCCGAGGCGGTTGTCGACGATCACGGTGTCCGCGCCGTTCTCGACCGCTAAGGCCGCCAGTTCGTCCACCTTCCCCTCGCCGAAGCCGTAGGCGGCGTCCTCATTGCGGGTCTGGGCGAGTTCGCCGACCACCTCGTAGCCTGCCGCACGCGCGAGATCGCCGATTTCGGTCAGATCGGCGTCCCCGCGGTCGACGCGCTTGGCGACGACCGCCCTCATGGCTCCACCTCCGACCCGACTGGGGATGTGTGTGATGCCGACACTATGTCGATCTTATTCGGGCCCGAGCCACTTAAACTCCGCTTGCGCCGTGCGGTCGGGTCGGGTCGGGGGCCAATGGGGGGAGCGGTCAAAAAACGGTGGGTATCCCGGGGAGCGTGGCGGCCGACGCCGATCTCGTCCGGGGCTGGCGTTACCGAACGTCAGCCGGACAGGTGTCCATTCCCAGCACGGAGTAGAGGGGACAGACGCCGGTAACCCCCGTACCGAGGAGTATCACCGCGACGAGTCCCAGAACGGGACTTGCAAGCGCCGGGAGCGAGAGCGACCCCGCGAGTATCGCGAGCGAGACGAGTCCGGCGATGGCACCCAGTCCAACTCTGATCGTTCCGTCCGTGGCACCGACGTTTTGAGCCATACACTGTACTAATGTTCGTGTGCTTATGATCCTGTCGCACGACAGATTACGGTGGCGTCCGTGAGCGCCGTCTCCGTGCGACGGCGAGGGCTTGAAACGGAGTTCCGGTCGGTGAGGCCGAACGTGTTTGCCGATCGGTACTCCTCTTATCGGGTCGAACGACGGTTCATCGACCGCTCGGATTCGCACCGCCTATCGGCCGTGGGTCGGCTCCGTGCCCGGGTGCGGACGGTGGCTTGACGGCGTTCGACGATTTAACTGTTCCAGTCACGGAGTGACGGGTATGGCCGCCGGGGCTTTCAGGTACGATGGTGGCTCGGTCGCCCCGGGTGAGCGGTGCAATCTCCGGTATCGCGTCGGCGAGACGTATCTCGGCGACCCGGTTCGTATCCCCGTCACGATCATCAACGGCGAGCGGTCGGGGCCGACGGTGTTTCTCTCGGCGGCGGTCCACGGCGACGAACTCAACGGAGTCGAGGTGGTCAGGGAGGTGGCCTTCGAGTGGGACCTGACGGACCTCGCGGGGACCGTCGTCTGTCTCCCCGTGTTGAACGTCCCCGGCTTTCTCACCCAACAACGGTATCTGCCGATCTACGACCGGGACCTCAACCGGTCGTTTCCGGGGAACGCGTCGTCGACGGGGGCCAAGCGGATGGCCGGCCGAATCTTCCGCAACTTCGTCGAGCCCTGTGATTTCGGACTCGACCTCCACACTTCGACACGCGGGCGGACGAACATGCTCCACGTCCGAGCCGACACGACCAGAGAGGCGGTGGCACGACTGGCCTACGCGTTCGGCGCGAGCGTGATCGTCGACGGTGCGGGAAGCGACGGAACGCTCCGTGGTGAAGCGACGCGTGCGGGCGTCCCGACGATCACGGTCGAAATGGGTGAGGCCCACCGGTTCGAACGGCGCCTGATCGACGACGCACTCGACGGTGTCGAAAGCGTCTTCACCGAGTTCGGCCTCCAAGACAGGGGTGCCGTTCGCTGGCCGGGATGGCGGGCGGTGGTGACCGAGAGGGTGTGGATCCGGGCCGAGGCGGGTGGGCTGGTCGATCTCCATCACGAGCGCGGCGGTCTGGTACACGAGGGGGACCGCCTCTACACCATCACCGACCCGTTCAAAACCGACGGGACGTCGGCCGAGGCCCCTTTCACGGGCGTGTTGCTGAGTGTTCTCGAAAATCCGGTGGTGGCTCCCGGAAACCCGGTCTGTCACCTCGCCGGACTCGACGAGGGAACGGCGCGGATCGTCGAGCGCCGGGCCGGCGGCCGGTGACCGACGGATGACGAGCCGTGAGGTGACGATCGACGAATATAGCGATCAACGAGCGGATTTGTGGCGTCTCGACCGACCGACGCGTACGTAACTTCTATACCCCGCCGGACCCGACGCTCCGGTGAGCATGAGTCAGTCCTACGACCGGGGTCTTATCGAGGATTTCGGCCGGTGGCGAGAGTTTTCGGCCGGGATGTGGGCCTGGATCTTTCACAAGTTCACCGGGTGGGTGCTGATCGGATACCTCTTCACCCACGTCGCCGTTCTGAGCACGGCGCTCACGTCGGCGAGCGCCGACCCCGCGACGGTCGCGGCGAATCAGGACCTCTACACGCAGACGATTCAGGCACTGGAGAGCCTGTTGATCGTTCGCATTCTCGAGGTTGGCCTGCTTGCGGTGGCGGTGTTCCACATCCTGAACGGGACCCGGCTGTTGTTGGTAGACCTCGGCCTCGGACTCGGGTCCCAGGATCGGAGTTTCTACGCGTCGCTCATCCTGACGGGCGCCATCGTCGTCGCGAGCGTCCCGACCTTTCTCGCAGGGGTGTCGCTCTGATGGCGGAGCGCTACTCCTCGTTCACGAAGGGTGGTCGCCTGTGGCTCTGGCAGCGCATCACCGCCGCCTTTCTGATCGTCGTGCTCGCCTTTCACTTTTTTCTCCTCCACTTCGTCCACCACGCGGATGAGGTGACCTTCGCGATGAGCGCCGGACGGATGCAACAGTGGAGTTACTATTCGCTGATGATCCTCTTTCTCGTGACGGCGACGTTTCACGGCGTTAACGGCGTCTACAACGCCCTCGTCAACGCGGGCCTGACGGGCGCAAAGCGACGCGTCATCCAGGTCGTTCTGGGCGTCGCAAGCCTCCTCCTTCTCGTCCAAGGTGTCCGAACGGCGAACGCGTGGGCCGGCATCGACCTCCTCCCGATACTATGAGCACACAACGACAGAACCCCGAGACCGAGACGGACAACGCGGAAGCCGAAGCCGACACCGAGACCGAAACCGAGCGCAACGAGGTGGCGAGGCGCCGCGCCGAGCAACGCGAGCGCGAACGAGTCAAAGAGAACGAACGGGCCACGGCCGATGCGGAACGCTACCACCTGAAGGTGTTCCGTTACGACCCCGAGGTCGAGGGGAAACAGGAGCCGCGGTTCGATGACTTCCACGTCCCCTACGAACAAGGGATGACCGTTCTTGACGCACTCATCTACGCCCGCGACGAGTTCGACGTCAGCCTCACGTTCCGCCACTCCTGTCGGCAGGCGATCTGTGGCTCGGACGCCCTGTTCGTCAACGGCCGGCAACGACTCGGCTGTCAGACCCAGCTTTCCGACCTCGACCAACCGGTTCGGATCGAACCGCTTCCGCATCAGGAGGTCGTGAAGGATCTGGTCGTCGATATGGAACACTTCTACGACCAGATGGAGTCGGTGGAGCCGTACTTCCAGACGACCGACCGGCCGGAGGGGGAACTCGAAGAACAACGGCAGAGCCGCGAAAACAGGGAGCAGATCAAGACATCGACCCGGTGTATCTGGTGTGGGGCGTGTATGTCCTCGTGCAACGTCGCGGCGGGCGACAACGAGTATCTGGGCCCGGCGGCGATCAACAAGGCATACCGCTTCGCGATGGACGAACGCGAGGGCGAGGAGGTGAAACAACGTCGGTTGGAGATCATCGAACAGGAACACGGCGTCTGGCGGTGTCAGACCCAGTTTTCCTGTACGGAGGTGTGTCCGAAGGACATCCCCCTCACCGAACACATCCAGGAACTGAAGCGGGAAGCGGTCAAGAGCAACCTGAAATTCTGGTAACCATGCACGAATACGATGTTATTGTGGTCGGCGCGGGCGGCGCCGGCCTGCGGTCGGCAATCGCAGCACAGGAAGCGGGAGCGGACGTGGCCATGGTCACGAAACTCCACCCCGTCAGAAGCCACACGGGCGCGGCGGAGGGCGGGATCAACGCCGCCCTGCGCGACGGCGACGACTGGGAGATGCACGCCTACGACACGATGAAGGGGTCGGACTACCTCGCCGACGCGCCCGCCGTCGAGGCACTCACCCAGGAGAGTCCGGAGGAGGTGATCCAACTCGAACACTGGGGGATGGCGTTCTCACGCGACGACGACGGCCGTGTCTCGCAACGACCCTTCGGCGGACTGTCCTTCCCGCGCACGACGTACGCTGGCGCGGAGACGGGGCATCACCTCCTGCATACGTTGTACGAACAGGTGGTCAAACGAGGCATCGAGGTGTTCGACGAGTGGTATGTGCTGAACCTCGCGACCACCGACGATGCCGACCCGGGGGAACGGTCGTGTCATGGGGTCGTCGCCTACGAGACGGCGACCGGGGAGGTCGAGGCGTTCCGCGCCCGCGACGGCGTCATCCTCGCAACCGGCGGTCTCGGGCAGGTGTACGACCACACCACCAACGCGGTCGCAAACACGGGCGACGGCGTCGCGATGGCCTACCGTGCCGGTGTTCCCGTCGAGGATATGGAGATGATCCAGTTCCATCCGACCACGCTCCCCTCGACGGGGGTCCTGATCTCCGAAGGGGTCCGCGGCGAGGGCGGCATCCTCTACAACGACGACGGTGAGCGGTTCCTGTTCGAACGCGGTTACGCGAACAACGACGGCGAACTCGCCTCCCGGGACGTGGTGTCGCGGGCCGAACTGACCGAGGTGAACGAGGGTCGGGGGATCGAAGACGAGTACGTTCACCTCGATATGCGTCACTTGGGCGAGGAACGCATCGTCGACCGCTTGGAGAACATTCTCCACCTCGCCGAGGATTTCGAGGGCGTCGACGGGTTGGAGGAGCCGATGCCGGTCAAGCCCGGCCAACATTACGCGATGGGTGGCATCGAAACCGACGAGTTCGGTCAGACCTGTGTCGACGGCCTCTACGCCGTTGGCGAGTGTGCCTGTGCAAGCGTCCACGGAGCGAACCGATTGGGAGGCAACGCCCTGCCGGAACTCATCGTGTTCGGGAAACGCGCCGGCCGTCACGTCGCCGGCGAGGACCTCGGTGATCCGCAGGTGACCGCCGGGTGGACACCCGACGCAGAAGCCGCGTCGGTCGACACACCGGTCTCGCTCGGCGAACCGTGGGCGACCAGAGGCGACGCCGTCGCGGACGGCGGAGCGACAGCCGACACTGCGACCGCAACCACGGTCGTCGAACGGACGCTTGAACGGGAACGGGAGCGTGTCGAGCGGCTCCGTGACCGCGACGAGGGGACACAACACGCAGACATCCGGGCGGCCGTCCAGCGGACGATGACGGAGAACGTCAACGTGTTCCGCGAGGAGAGCGCACTGAAAGAGGCGCTCGTCGATATCCACGCCGCGCGGGAGCGGTACCGTGACGTGTACGTCGCCGACCCCTCCAGTACGTACAACACCGAGTTGATCCAGACGATCGAGACACGGAACCTGCTCGACATCGCCGAGATGATCACGGTCGGCGCGTTGGCGCGCGACGAGTTCCGGGGCGCACACTGGCGCAAGGAACATCAAGAACGGAAAGACGACGAGTGGCTCAAACACACGATGGTGTCGTGGTCGGACGGGTCGCCGGAGATCTGGTACAAGCCGGCCGTTCTCAGAGGCGAGGCGAAAACCTACGAGCCGAAAGAACGGAGCTACTGACCGCCCAAGTACGACAGAGGGCCCGCGTTCGGCCTCTTAGCACCGTTTCGAGCACCGTTTGAGAGGCATAGGTCGGCCTCAGTTATCATATTCGATGATTGGCCAATTGATTTATGCGTGTTGTCGGGTTCGGCTAGGCTAAGCACGCCGACGTGCAACCGTGCGGGAACGAACCCCTCGTCTCCGGCCCGGCGTGTCAACACATCCATGAAACTCAAACACCTGTTGACCGACGACCGCGCAGTAAGCCCGGTTATCGGCGTGATCCTGATGGTGGCAATCACCGTCATTCTCGCCGCCGTCATCGGCACGTTCGTTCTCGGGCTCGGCAACCAAGTCCAAGACACCGCACCGCAGGCGACGTTTAGCTTCGACTACGAAGGTAGTGGGCCCTACAACGTGACCGCGACCCACGACGGCGGTGACACGTTTGACTCGGACAACTCAGACGCACTAAACCTGACCGACGCGGACGGCAATACCGTGGGATACAGTCTCCCGGTGTCATCGGGGACGGCAGAGACACTCAACGGTGTCTCGTCGGCGACTGACGTCCGCGTCATCTGGACCTCGCCCACCGGCGAGAACTCCGCGACCATCGCCCGGTCCAGCACGCCATCATAATGAATCTCAAGAATCTCATCACTGATGACCGTGCGGTGAGCCCGGTTATCGGCGTGATCCTGATGGTGGCAATCACCGTCATTCTCGCTGCCGTCATCGGCACGTTTGTTCTCGGACTCGGCAACCAGGTCCGGGAAACCGCGCCACAGGCCACGTTCACCTTCGACTACGAGGAGGACACCGGCGGTGGTGGTGACTACAACGTGACCGCAACCCACGACGGTGGGGATACGTTCAACGACGACAACACGGAAGAACTGAACCTGACCAACGGTGCAGGGATCTCGTCGACGTACGGGACACCGGTTTCGTCCGGCGATTCGGCGCGTATCGACTCTGTCGGGTCGTCGACGGATGTCCGTGTCATCTGGACCTCGCCCAACGGCGAGACATCCGCGACCGTCGCCCAGTCAACCACGCCGTCGTAGTCGGCACCGCAGTTCCATTTTTTGTGAACCGGGACATTCAGTAGCGACGCGTTCGAACGCGGGGTATGGTCGATATCGACGCGTTTCTGAGCCGCGATACGCTGTTGATACTCCTGCTTTTGATGGTCGGCATCGGCGGCTCGGGCATCACCCGAGGGATGCTGGCCGAACGGGGGTATGGAGCCGTCGGGTCGCTCGTGTTCGTGGTCGGGTACAGCACGATGGTGTTTTTGTTGTGGTACGGGTGGGTTAGGCCACTCGACATCACCGGCCCGAGCGGCCGGTAGCGGCCGGCCGGCTCGTAAACGGAACTTTAATGCCCGATTCCGGGCGAGTTGTGGGTACGAATGCTCCCGTTACAGGTCATCGACAGTTTCCTGCTCAACTACAACGTCGGGCAGGCGCTGCTGTTGGTCTTCGTCCTCGCCACTGTCGGGGCGCTTCCGTTGAAGTCCCGTCGGCTCGTTGCCATCAACACGACGGTGTTCGGGCTCGTGTTCATCATGACGCCGCAGTCGCTCGCGCCCGTTCACTACCTGTTTCTCGGTATCGCGATGCTGGTCGTCGGGCCGGTGCTGTGGGTGACGGCCGAGCGGTGACGTCGGACCGGAACGCGACGTTTAAGCGACCGAAACCACAAACGAATCTATGACGAGTCCCGGCGTGTCCGGCGGTGAAACGCGGGCACTCGACTTGCCCTGCGGTGAAACCGTCAGCGACACCGAGTTTGACCTCGGGATGCGGGAGTTCGACTGTCCCTGCGGGGACGCCCACGCCGTCGTGATGGACGTCCACCCGCCGGAACGGTTTCTTCCCGACTTTCTGGTGGAAATTCTGAAAGAAACGGTCGAGACGACGAGCGAGGAGATGCCCGAGTTCGACACCCCCCACCTGCTCGGCGTCGTGTTGGAGGAGTTTCCCGACCGGGTGGCAACCGCGGATCTGAGCGAGGACGGCGACGTCGGGTACGCGCTCCTGTGGGTGACGGCGTTCGACGCCCGCCGGCTCCACGAAATCGTCGTCGAACTCGTGGTGGAGTTGATGGAACACGCCGTCAGCCACGCAGAGGACGACGCCACGATTCAGGAGTTCGAGCGTCAGATGGTCGATTTCGACGTGTCGGCGTTTGTCGATCAGTACCGGGCCGAACGGGACCTCGACGCCGACGACGTGTATCGGAGCGCTTGAGCGGCCCCCACGAGCGCCGAACACGCCGTCGCGTCCGACAACCGTCGGACGGTCGTCTCACTGAACACTAAGTCGTTCCCGGCCGTTGTGAGACGTATGCGCCCCAAACCGACGGAGTACGAGCAACTCCGGGGCGTGCTCGCGAACGCCGACGAGCCGTTGACCGCACGGGAGATCCTGTCGCTGCTGGATCGACAGGAGGCGTTCGAGAGCGCACACCGGGTCGCGACGATTCTCGGTCGCTGGGCCGACCGGGGAGACGTGGAGGTACTCAAAGAAACCCCGTACCGCTACCGCCTGAACAACTGACCACGTCGGCGACGATGCGTCTCGGCGGTCGGTCGGCGACAACGGGTCTCAGAAACACCTCGTCTCAGGCGCGTTTCGAAATCCGTAATTTCGTTTCGCATCTCGTACCGTTTCGTCGGGCTTATTACGATGTGCGAACTGCGATTCGACGATGACCGACGAGGCCACCGTGGCGGACACCCCACCCGCCACCGAATCCGAGAACCGGACGATACTGTTGATCGGTAGCGGCCCGATCCAGATCGGACAGGCCGCGGAGTTCGACTACTCGGGCGCACAGGCCTGCCGAGCGCTGCAGGAGGAGGGTGCGCGGGTCGTCCTCGTCAACTCGAACCCCGCGACCATCATGACCGATCCCGACATGGCCGACCGGGTGTACATCGAACCCATCACCACGGAGGCCATCGCCGAGATCGTGCGAAAGGAGAAGCCGGACGGTGTGATCGCGGGCCTCGGCGGCCAGACCGGGCTGAACGTAACCGCGGAACTCGCCGAGGAGGGCGTTCTCGAGAACCACGACGTGGAGATCATGGGGACGCCGCTGGATACCATCTACGCGACCGAGGATCGCGACCTGTTCCGCCAGCGCATGGAGAAGATCGGTCAGCCGATGCCACAGTCGACGACGATCACACTCGACGACGACGAGTCGGCGGCCGACATGGACGAGACAACCCTCCGGGAACGCGTTGAGGCGGCCGTCGACGAGGTCGGTGGCCTGCCCGTGATCGCACGGACGACCTACACCCTCGGTGGGTCGGGGTCGGGCGTCGTCGACGACATGGACGACCTCGTCGAACGCGTCCGGCAGGGACTGCGCCTCTCCCGGAACGACGAGGTGTTGATCACCGAGTCCATCGCCGGGTGGGTCGAACTGGAGTACGAGGTGATGCGTGACGCCGACGACTCGACGATCATCATCTGTAACATGGAGAACCTCGACCCGATGGGCATCCACACGGGCGAGTCGATGGTCGTCACACCGTCGCAGGTGATCCCCGACGAGGGCCACCAGGAGATGCGCGACGCGGCGCTCGGGGTCATCCGCGAACTCGGGATTCAAGGCGGCTGTAACATCCAGTTCGCGTGGCACGACGACGGCACCCCGGGCGGCGAGTACCGGGTGGTCGAGGTCAACCCGCGGGTGTCGCGGTCCTCCGCGCTGGCATCGAAGGCGACGGGCTATCCGATCGCCCGCGTCACCGCGAAGGTCGCACTGGGTAAACGCCTCCACGAGATCGACAACGAGATCACGGGCGAGACGACGGCGGCGTTCGAACCGGCCATCGACTACGTGGTGACGAAGGTGCCCCGGTGGCCGATCGATAAGTTCGACGACGTGGACTTCACTCTCGGCCCGGCGATGAAGTCGACGGGCGAGGCGATGTCGATCGGGCGGACCTTCGAGGAGTCGTTGTTGAAGGCGCTGCGTTCGACGGAGTACGACCCCGCGGTCGACTGGGCCGAGGTCGACGACGAGACCCTGACTGCGGAGTATCTGACGCGGCCAACGCCGGACCGCCCGTACGCGATGTTCGAGGCGTTCGACCGGGGGTGGACGGTTGAGGAGGTCGTCGACCTGACCGGCATCTACGAGTGGTACGTCGAGCGGTTCAAGCGCGTCTCCGAGTCGGTCGCCGCGGCCGCCGAGGGCGACTTCACCGACGCGGCCGTGAAAGGCGTCACCAACGCCGAGATTGCGGCCGTCGCGGGGTCGGACGTCGGAACCGTCGAGACGGCGGTCCCCGGCCGGACGTACAAGCAGGTCGACACCTGCGCCGGCGAGTTCGCCGCGCAAACGCCGTACTACTACTCCTCGCGGAAACCGGAGTTCGTCACCGGGCCGTTCGAGGGCGACGCGGCCGCAGGCGAACTCCGCGTCGACCGCGACGTCGAGAGCGTCGTCGTCGTCGGCGGCGGTCCCATCCGGATCGGACAGGGCGTCGAGTTCGACTACTGTTCGGTCCACGCCATCCAGGCGCTCCGCGAGGAGGGGATCGACGCCCACGTCGTCAACAACAATCCAGAGACGGTATCGACCGACTACGACACCTCCGACGGCCTCTTTTTCGAGCCGATCACCGCCGAGGAGGTCGCCGACGTCGTCGAGGCCGCGGACGCCGACGGCGTGATGGTGCAGTTCGGCGGCCAGACGTCGGTCAACATCGGCCACCCGCTCGAAGCGGAGATCGAGCGCCGCGGACTCGACTGTGAGATCCTCGGGACGAGCGTCGACGCGATGGACCTCGCCGAGGACCGCGACCGGTTCAACCGCCTGATGGCCGACCGCGGCATCGCGCAACCGGAGGGTGGCTCCGCGACAAGCGAGGCCGAGGCCCTCGAACTGGCGGGCGACATCGGCTACCCCGTGCTGGTCCGGCCGTCGTACGTGCTGGGGGGGCGCGCGATGGACGTGGTGTACGACGACGGCGACCTGAAAACGTATATCGAGGAGGCGGTGCGGGTCTCGCCCGACAAACCGATCCTCATCGACGAGTTCCTTGACAACGCCGTGGAACTGGACGTCGACGCCGTCGCCGACGGCGAGGACGTCCTGATCGGCGGCGTGATGGAACACGTCGAGAGCGCGGGCGTCCACTCGGGCGATTCGGCGTGTATGATCCCGCCACAGGCGGACGCGGTGACGGACGTGATGGACCGCGTCCGCGAGGTGACCCTCGAGATCGCCCGCGAACTCGACACCGTGGGCCTGTTGAACGTCCAACTCGCCGTTAAAGACGACACGGTGTACGTTCTCGAGGCCAACCCGCGGTCGTCGCGGACAGTGCCCTTTGTTTCGAAGGCAACGGGGGTTCCCATCGCCAAACTCGCCGCGAAGGTGATGGCGGGTGACTCCCTCGAAGACCTCGACATCGACGAACGGGTTCCCGAGAAGGTGAGCGTCAAGGAGGTCGTTCTGCCGTTCGACCGCCTGCAGGGGAGTGACCCCCGCCTCGGCCCGGAGATGAAGTCGACGGGCGAGGTGATGGGCACGGCCGATACGTTCGGCAAGGCCTACGAGAAGGCCCAGTCCGCGACGGGCAAGCCAATCCCCGCGGAGGGGACGGCTGTGGTCGAACTCTCGGCCGACGAGTTCCCCGACCCCGACAGCGAGGCGGGGCGGGCACTGGTCGACGGCTTCGCTGAGTTTTTCGACGTCCGTGAGTTCGACGACCTCCGTTCCGCGATCCGGAGCGGCGAGGTCGACATCATCGTCTCCCGGGACCGCAAGGCACTCGAAGTCGCCGTCGAGGAGGACGTGACGTACTTCTCGACACACGCCTCCGCGAGGGCGACGCTTGCGGGCCTGCGCCGCCACGACGATCCGATCGACGTACAGGCCACCTCGGACCGCCCCCGTCGGACCCGAGACTGGGGCGGCGAGTAACCGACGCCGCGAGGGGCCGCGTCGTCCCCGTTGTCAGTCGAGTTTGTCGAGTGCCTGGAAAAAGTCGGTGGCTGGCCCGGCGACGCGCATCGGCGAGTCCGCCAGCCCGACCCGGACCTCGGCCGGCGGGTCGAGTTCGTGCAGGACACGTCCGTCGCCGACGACGACCGCCCGGTCCGAACCGGTGATGTCGACTGCGATGTCGCTGTCCGTGCCGACGACGAGGGGTGGCATCCCCTCGCGCGCGCACATCTCGTTGATCACGAGGCCGTCGACGCCGGGGTGGACCAGCGGGCCGGACTCACTGAGGTTGTACGCCGAACTCCCGGTCGGCGTCGCGATGAGGACGCCGTCGGCACGACCCTCGGCGTAGCGAGCGCCGTCGATCCGGAGGTCGACGTCGACGCCACCGCCCGGCCCGCGGATCGGTCCTTGGACGACGACCTCGTTGGTGGCCGGGGGCGCCGTCCACCCGTCGCCGCGGGCCGCGAGTCGCGGAGCCTCGCGGACGGTCAGGCTGTCGCTGCGGAACGCCGCCACCTCGTCGAGAACGGCCTCGACCGCCTCCTCCGGACCGACGGCGTTCAGGAAGCCGACCTCGCCGAGATTGACACCGAGGACCGGGGTGCCGTCAGCCCCACGGGCGGCGTAGAGAAAGGTTCCGTCGCCGCCGATGCTGACCACGAGGTCGCAGACGTCGAAGGCGTCGATGGAGGTACCATCGATACCGAGAGTGTCGGCGGTGGTGGCGTCGACAGCCACCGACGCATCCGCCTCGTGGAGGTGGTCCCGGAGGTCGGCGGCGAGGTCTGCCGCCCGACCGTTGTCGCGCTGTGCGACAAGACCGACGTGCATACTCCGGTCTCGCGCCGTGGCAAAAAAAGCGCACCGGAGACAACATTGATGCGACTAGGGTTCGGACTTCGATAGGATGATGCACCGCGCGGGAGCGGCCGACGACGACCGCCGCGAACGCCCGGGTGGCCGTGAGAGCCGATGAGCGACGACGAGGACTGGTTCGAACGGGCGCTCGGGGCGGGAGAGAACGATGGCGACGCCGACGGCGACGGCGACGGCGACACGGGTGCGGACGGAGACGGAGGGACGGGCGCGGACGTGGGATCGGAGACCGGTGTGCCCGAGAACGACGGTGCGGGTGTGCCCGAGAGCGGCACCCCACGGAGCGACGACGCCGACGGTGACTCGCCGTTCGAGGAAACCTTCGCCAGCGCCTTCGAGAACGCGCCTGACCCTCAAGATGGTTCCGGTGGGGGCGGGTTCGGCGGCGAAGGCGGGCAGTCGGGCGAGTTCGGCGGTGAAGGGTTCGACGCCGACGCGGAGTTCGAGTCGTCGATCGAGCGGATCGAACTCGGGATCGAAGGGTTAGACGAGATGATCCTCGGGGGGGTGCCCGAGCGGTCGCTGATCTCGGTTATTGGCTCCGCGGGGACGGGGAAAACGACGTTCGGCCTGCAGTTTCTCGACCGGGCGCTGCGAAACGGCAAGCGTGGTGTCTACATCACCTTAGAGGAGAGCACGGACCGCATCTACGATACGGCCGAGGAGAAAGGCTGGTCGTTCATCGAGTACGCCGAGGACGGACGGCTCGCGATCGTTCACCTCGACCCCATCGAGATGGCGAACAGTCTGACGAGCATCCGGAGCGATCTGCCCGAACTGGTGAAGGCGTTCGACGCCGACCGGCTCGTTCTCGACTCTGTGTCGTTGTTGGAGATGATGTACGACCACCCCTCCGACCGCCGGAGCGAGGTGTATCAGTTCACCCGTGCGCTGAAAGAAGCCGGGGTGACGACGCTCGTCACGAGCGAGGCCAGCGGCGACAACCCGTACAGTTCGCGCTACGGGATCATCGAGTACCTCGCTGACGCGGTGTTCGTTCTGCAGTACGTCCGCCCGTCTGACTTTCAGGAGACGCGACTCGCCCTTGAGATTCAGAAGATCCGCGACGCGAACCACTCCCGGGAGACAAAGCCGTACGAGATAACGGGCGAGGGGTTGAGCGTCTACCGGCAGGCCAACATCTTTTGAGTTAATCGTCGGCCGGCGGCCCGCGGGCGGCGGGGTCGAACTCGTCGAGGTGGACGACCTCCTCGGTGTCACGCCGGAACTTCCGGTCGCGTTCGATGTCGGCGGCGTCGGCGGCGGGGTAGCCAAGCGTGACGAGCAGTACGGGGTCGTAGTCATCGGGGACGCCGAACTCCGAGCGAAGGGCATCGGCGTCGAACCCACCCATCGGGCAGGAGGCGATGCCACGGTCCCACGCGGCGTACATGAGCGTCATCGCGGCGAGCGAGCAGCTCTGGACCGTCCAGACGCGCCGTGTCTCGTCGTCGGCATCCGCGAGGCCATCGACGGTGTCGAGACGGGCCTCGGCGGCCGCCTCGTCCGGGAGATACCCTTTTTCCAACAGATCTGTGGTGACACGTTCGGCGTGGTCGCTGGGGTCGAGCGTCCCGAGAACGACAACGGCGGCCGCCGCGTCGGTGACGTGTTCCTGTCCGTACGCCACCGACCGGAGCCGTTCTAGGTCGTCACCGCGGACGACGAGAAACTCCCATGGCTGGAGGTTGAACGAGGAGGGTGTACGCCGGACATCCTCGAAAACGGCAACGAGCGTCTCGTCGTCGATGTCGGTGTCGGCGTACTGGTGGACCGATCTGCGGGTTCGGGTGAGGTCTGTGAACTCCATCAAGGACGGTACGGTTTCGGCGGGCAAGAACCGGGTGAAGCCGGCTGAACTCGCCGGCTGGGGGTCGGTATCACGTCTCGATACCGGACGAATCACAGGGCTGGCGACCGGCCGAAAACGGGCTCAGCGGCGCTACCCAGCGGACGTTCCCGCGGATTGATCGTGAACGTGCAGGGTTCGTTGGTCGTCCCGAGTGACCCGTCTGTGACGGTGGTCTCGCCGGTCACTCCGGCAGAGAGCACGTGGTCTACACCGCAACCATGTCGTTCCGGGCCACCCCAGTGTGCCGGAACGCCGCCGGGTCGTTCGCCAGAACGAGCCGTGCCCGGTTTATCGCCACGGGGAAACCGAGGATGCCGAGAACGGGACCACCCCCAGTGATCGTGGAGACGCCCCGGTCGTTGCTCTACTTCGTCGGGAGACACGGCGACACCAGCACACGGGCCGGGGCACCCGCTCCGGTGGCCGGCAGTACCGGCCGGTTCCGGCATACACAGTCGTTATATGCATCCATCGTTTACCTGACGTCATGGACTCGGCGGTACTGCTCGATCTCCTCGGCAACGAGAACCGCCGGCGCATCCTTCGACTTTTGGCACGGAAACCCTGCTACGTCACCGAGATCAGCGAGTATCTTGGGGTCAGCCCGAAGGCGGTGATCGACCACCTGCAGAAACTGGAGGAGGCCGGCCTCGTTGAGAGTCACACCGACGAGCAACGGCGGAAGTACTTCCACATCTCGCGCAACCTCCGGTTGGAGGTGAGCGTCTCGCCGTACGGGTTCGGAACAAAGAGCGCCTACCCCGCGAGTGCCAGTCTCGATATGGACGGCCAGTGTCGGCACGTCTCGCTGGACGCGCCGGGGACCGCCGACGACGAGGTAGACGACCTCGCGGAGGCGTTCGACCGGTTACAGACCCTCGAGGACGAACTCTCATTGGCCCAGCGGTGGGTGTACGGTCGGATCACGGAGGTGTTGGACCGGCTGACCGACCATCTCGGGGTCGATGCGGACAGTCGGTTCCACGCCGAGGTGCTCGCGGCCGTGGCGACGGGTGCACGGACGACCGAGGAGGTTGCGGAGGCGGCAGACGCATCGCCAAACGCCGTCCGCGGGGCGCTCAACACCCTCGCGGATCGCGGTCTGGTCGGCCGGATGGACGGCGAGTGGCGACTGCAGTAAGCTACAGCTCTTGGGTCACTCCGGCCCGCAGGTCACGCCCGAGATAATGCCCGAGAAACGCCGCGACCGAGCCGGCGGTCGTACCGATACCGGCGACCTGAACGCCGTACTCCGCGACGACCGGGAACAGCGGCGTGACGAGCGAGGACAACACGAACCCGAACCCGGCGACGAGCGCACCGGCGAGGCCGGCCTCGGCGTAGCGTCGTGTCGACCAGACGATCGCGAGAACGAACCCAGCGACCGCGATGCCGAGAAAGCGGCCGGCAACGCCGATAACGGGGACACTCCCGCCAACGACGAGGCCAACGGTCGAGAGAACGAGTGCAAGAAGAAAGGGTCGGATGGAGAACAGTCCCCGAATGCGGCCGCGGAGTCCAAACCAAGAGCGACCGCCGGTCGATCCGTCGGCCTGTTCGGCGTCGGCCGTCGATTCGCGTCGTCTCATACCCCGACTGAGGGGGCGACGGTCAAGTGGCTTGCGCCCCGCAACGGGTGGATTCAAGTCCACCCGGCAGGTACCTCGCCGCATGAACCCAGGGGACCGTGTCCGCGTCGAACGCGGCGGCGTTGAGAACGAGGGCGTGCTCATGCCTTCGACCACGGCCGAGCATTTCGTCGTGAAGCTACCCGGCGGTTACAACGTCGGCATCGACCGCGGCGACGCCGATATCGAGGTGCTGGAACGGGGCGTCCACGACGTGGACGGGCGTAGCGGCGGCGACGGCGAGTCGACGATTGAGTTCGACGACGACCTCCCCACCGTCTCGCTCATCTCGACCGGCGGGACCATCGCCT
This sequence comes from Haloplanus sp., assembly GCF_028275055.1. Taxonomy (GTDB): domain Archaea; phylum Halobacteriota; class Halobacteria; order Halobacteriales; family Haloferacaceae; genus Haloplanus. Next base: position 5,461 of record NZ_JAQCNJ010000016.1, on the reverse strand, counting down.
CAACCGTCGACTACCGCACCGGCGCGGTGACGGCACAGTTCGACGCTGAGGACGTCCTGCGTGCGGTGCCGGACCTCGCTGGGCGGGCCAACTACCGCGGCCGTGTCGTCGCCAACATTCTCTCGGAGAACATGACGCCGGGCGTGTGGCAGGATCTCGGGGAAGCCGTTCGCGAGGAGGTCGCGGCCGGCGCGGACGGCGTCGTCGTCATGCACGGCACCGACACGATGCAGTACACGGCGTCGGCGCTCGCGTTCATGCTCGACACGCCCGTCCCGGTCGTGTTCACGGGGAGCCAGCGCTCGGCGGATCGACCCTCAAGCGACAACGTGATGAACGCGGTGTGTGCCGTGGAGGCGGCCAAAAGCGACCGGGCGGACGTACTCGTCTGCATGCACGAGTCGGGGAGCGATGACGCCTGTGCGCTCCACCGTGCTACCCGCGTCCGCAAGAACCACACCTCGCGTCGCGACGCCTTCGAGACGGTCGGAGCAGAGCCGGTGGGTCGCGTCGACTACGGGAGCGAGACGGTCTCGTTCCGGCGTGACGGCCCGGAGCGTGGCGGGACGGACCTCGTTCTCGCCCCCGGGTTGGAGACGGGGGTCGAACTCATCAAGTTCACGCCCGGAATGGACCCCGCTGCGCTTGCCTACCTCGACGACGCCGCGGGCGTCGTGATCGAAGGGACGGGACTGGGCCACGTCGCAACCGGTTGGATCGACCGGATCGAGGCCCTCGTCGACGACGGGACGGTCGTCGCGATGACGAGCCAGTGTCTCGACGGCCGCGTCTGTGACCGGGTGTACGACACCGGCCGGGACCTACTCGGGGCGGGCGTCGTGGAGGCCGGCGACACGTTGCCGGAGACGGCGACGGCGAAACTGATGTGGGTGTTGGCGAACCGATCGGATCCCGCGGCCGCGATGCAGGAGTCGCTGGCCGGGGAACTACAGGAGCGATCGGTGCCGTGGCTCTGAGAGGGATGCCCCGTTGCCACGGAACGTGGCGGTGTCCGTTGCCGACAGTGGAACGGACGACCGCTCGGGGGTCGTCACAGACAAGACGGTGCGTGTCGTCCGGAACGGGGCGGACGCGTCGGAGCGTCAGGCTGTCTGTGCGTCCGAGCAGTTCCGAGCTACGGTCGACCACAATCCACTTGCTCCTGCCCGGCACAGAGGTGGTATGATCCACGTTGTCGGTGGTGGTATCGCGGGACTGGCCGCCGCCTACCGACTCCAAGACCACGGCTACGAGGTGACGGTGATAGAGGCGAGCGACGACATCGGAGGGTTGGCCGCGACGTACGGGACGGCGGGAGACGATATCGAGCAGTTCTATCACCACCTCTCGAAGTCCGAGGAAACCATCGTCGAGTTGGCCGAGGAGTTGGGGCTCGACGATCGGGTAGAGTGGCTGATCGGCAAGAACGCCTACTACGTCGACGGGGTCGTCCATCCCCTCGACACCCTGCCACAGATCGCCGCGTACCCGCATCTGAGCCTGTACGATACGTTCCGGCTTGGCCTGCTGACCCTCGAGGTCGACGTCAGAGGTGGCCGCCCACGGTTCGACACATACGACGACCTAGCCGACTTCGAGACCGTCCCGATCAAGGAGTTTCTGTTGGACCACACGACCCGTGGTGTCTACGAGAACTTTTTCGAACCGCTGTTGGATGCCAAGTTCGGCGACCGAAAGGAGGAGGTGAGCGCGGCGTGGCTGTTGGGCCGCATCAAATTCCGTGGGGAACGTGACCTCCTACGCGGCGAGATCCTCGGCTACTTCGACGGTGGGTTCGCGACGCTGATCGACGCCCTCGTCGAGGCTGTGGGTCGCGAGAACGTCCGGACGGGCGCTCGCGTGACCGGCCTCGGGATACAGGGGAAGACCGTCGAGTCGCTCACCGTCGAGACCGGCGATGGGACTGAGACGCGACCGACCGATGGTGTCGTCGTCGCGACGATGCCGAACGTTTTGGAGGAGTTGACGGGCTACACCTGCGACATCGACTTCCAGGGGGCGGTGTGTGCCGTGGTGACGATGGCCGAACCGCTGACCGAAACGTACTGGCTCAACGTCGCCCACGACGCGCCCTTTGGCGCGCTGATCGAACACACGAACTTCGTACCGCCGGAGCGATACGGCGGCGATCATCTACTCTACGTTGCGAGCTACGTTCAGGACCGGAACGAGGCGGTGTGGCAGATGGACGACGCGGCCCTGCGCGAGTCGTGGCTTTCGGAGATCGAAGAGATGTTTCCGGGGTTCGGCCGGTCGTCGGTCGAGGAGTTCCGCGTGGCGCGCAACCCACGGGTCGCGCCGGTGTACGAGCGTGGCTACCTTGAGATGGTGGTGCCGTACGACCTGAGCGAGGCGGTGGCCGAGGGCGTCTACTACGCCGGGATGGCGAGTCGGGCACAGTACCCCGAGCGGAGTCTCAACGGCGGGGTCGTCGCGGGGTTCGAGTGTGCGGATCTGTTCGCCGAGGGTTAGGCCTGGGCCTCGTTCTCGCCGTCGTCCTCGTCGACACCAGGGGCGGCGGTCACGTCCACGTTCTCGGGTTCCTCACACCCACCGACGACGGGTTCCCCGTCGCCGTTCTCGACGTAGACGTCGTCGGCGAACCCGCCCTCCGCGTGTGGGTGGACAGGGTCGTCGAGTCGCTCGGGCGTCGACGGCGCGTCGGGAAGGTCGCCGCCGTACTCGCCGAGTGGGTCGGCGATGGTGATGCCGTGTCGGTCGAAAAAGTCACCGTAACGGTCGTGGTGGGCCTCCAGTTCGTCGGCCGGGAACTCCATCATCTCGGTCCAGCCGTGGTTGTAGAACTCGAAGTTGGCCTGGATGTGGGTGATCTCACGGGCCTCTGCCTCGGGGAATCCGGCGGTGAGGGCGTCGACGTAGGTGTCGAACGTTCGGTCGAAGAAGGCCTCGAGGCGCGGTTCGCGCTCTGTGCGGCGGCCGTCGGCGGCCTTCTCGCCGAAGACATCGACATGGAGGCCAACGAGTTTCTCACGGACCTTCTCGCCGACGACCGGCATGGTGAGCGCCTGTTTGGCGGCGAAGTGTCGGACGTTCTGGCGGAGTTTCATCGCCGGCCGTTGGACCCCCCCGGTCTTCAAGCTACCGGTGGGAGGGGATTGCGGCGAATTTCGCGGATAGCAATCGACATTAACCCCCACCCACAAAGGACGGTATATGACCGAGTCGTATGTGATAATCGGCGACGGGATCGCCGGAAGCTCCGCCGCCGAGACGCTCCGTGACGAAGCGCAGGACGCCGATATCACCGTCATCACCGACGAAGGTGAGGCTCTCTACAACCGCATTCTGATCAAGGAGTTCGCCAAGGGGAAACTCCCCGAGATGCCCGTCTCGATCCATGAACCCGAGTGGTACGAGGAACGGGATATCGACCTCCGTCTCAACACGCTGATCACCGACATCGACACCGACGCCCACCGCCTCCGGACCCACGAGGACGACACGATCGAGTACGACAAACTCCTCGTCGCCACGGGCGGGACGCCGACCGAACTGCCGGTCGAGAACAGCGAGGCTGAGGGGGTGCACCACTTCTGGACGTTCCAGGACGCCCGGGAGATCCGCGAAGACGCCGGGGCGGCCGACACGGGCGTCGTCGTCGGGGCGGGGTTGCTGGGGATCGATCTCGCGGCCATCTGTGGCGAACAGGATGTCGACGCCAACTATCTCATGCGCGGCGACTGCTGGTGGCGCTACGCCCTCTCGACGGAGGGCGCGGAGATCCTTCACGAGGCGATGCGCGAACGCGGGGTCGAGCCGGTGTTTCAGAGCGGTGTCGACCGCTTCGAAACCGACGACGACGGACACGTCACGGCGGCAATCGACCCCAACGGTGACCGCTACGACGCCGACTTCGTTGGCGTCGCCATCGGCCTGAACTACAACACCGAGATCCTACAGGGAACCGACGTCGCGGTCGACGACGGCGTTCTCGTCGACGAGTACATGCAAACGAACGTCGACGACGTCTTCGCCGCCGGCGACCTCACGCGGTACCACGACACGATCCTCGGGGAACGCGCACAGAACGGATCGTGGGACAGCGCAAAGGCACAGGGGACCATCGCCGCGAAGAACATGCTCGCCCCCGAGTCGGAGGCGTTCCGGTTTGTCTCCTCGTACTCGATCACGCACTTCGACTTCCCGTTCCTGTCGTTCGGCCACCCGACCATCGGCGACGACGAGTGCGAACGAAAATACTCCGAGACGGAGTGGCGGCGGCTAGCGTTCAAGAACGGCAGACTCGTCGGTGGCGTTCTGATCGGCGACCTCTCGCCCCAGAGCGCCTACAAGAAACTGATGAAAGAGGAGCGCGTCGTCGCCGACCAGAAGGAGGCGCTCCTCAAACAGTCAGTCGACCTCGACGACCTCGCACCTGCACAGGAGCAGTAGGGGAGGCGGCGACCGAGGCCGGGGTCGACCGAGATTTTATGTGAACACTCCGAGATTCCACGATATGTGACCCACACGCACGTGGTGTATGAACCCATGGGACGAGGTAACGGATGTCGGGATGCCGTTGTCCGGCAGGGCGAGACGCGCCCGTCGGCGGCTCCTGCGGGTCGGAGGACCGACGGATGATCGTCGGTGTGCCGGGCGAGACGGCGGTCGACGAGACGCGCGTCGCACTCATCCCGGATGTGGCAAAGAACTTGATCGACCGGGGGGTCGGCGTGTGTGTCGAGAGCGGTGCGGGCGTCGGCTCCGAGTGGTCGAACGACGCGTACCGTGAGGTGGGGTGTACGGTCGTTGACGACCGGGAGGCGGTGTTCGAGCGGGCGGACGTGATCTGTCGGGTCAGGGCGCTTGCGGCAAACGCAGAACAGCCGATGGACCCCTACCGCGAGGGACAGGTCGTGGTCGGTACGCTCGGCCCCTACGACCTCGCAGAGGAGACGTGGGCGGAACTGGGTGACCGCCGGATTAGCGCCTTCGCACTGGAGTTCATGCCCCGGATCAGCCGCGCCCAGAGTATGGACGTGCTGTCGTCGATGGCGAGTGTCGGCGGGTACAAGGCGACGCTGGTGGCGGCCGAGCGCCTCCCCAAACTCTTTCCGTTGGAGATGACCGCCGCCGGCACCGTCCAACCCGCCGAGGCGTTCGTGATCGGGGCGGGCGTCGCGGGACTGAAAGCCATCTCGACCGCCGAGCGTCTCGGGGCGTCCGTCCGAGGCTACGACATCAGGTTAGAGGTGAAACAGGAAGTCGAGAGTTTAGGCGCCGACTTCGTCGAACTCGACCTAGAGACGGAGGGGTCGGGCGACGATGAAGGGTACGCCGTCGAGATGGGCGAGGAGTTCTACGAACAACAACGCAAGGAACTGGGGCGGGTCGTTCCGGAGTCGGACGTGGTCATCACGACGGCGTCCATTCCCAACGCGCCGGCGCCGGAACTCGTCAGCGGCGAGATGATCGCCGA